>NZ_CFIGVI010000054.1:0-18956 GCF_984588085.1 Wandonia sp. | reverse complement strand
GAACATCAAAAGATACCCGGGATTTTCAAGTGTTTTTCTAATCAAATTTATCTTAACTGTGCATTTAACTCTTTCTCCAGTCCTTCCCGGATACGATTCATAATGGCATCAACCTGTTCATCTTTCAATGTTTTTTCTTTGTCCTGAAAAACAAAACTTACCGCGTATGATTTCTTCCCTTCTTCCATATTTTTCCCCTCATATACATCGAAGAGTCCGACATCCTGAAGTAATTTTTTATCGGATTTTCTGGCGATATCCTGAATTTCAGCAAATGTAACCTGCTTATCCAGCAATAAAGAAAAATCACGACGAACAGCCTGTGTCTTGGGCAATTCTGTGTATTTCACCTTATTCATCACAGAAGATCGTACGAGTGCGTCCCAGTCCAGGTCTGCAACAAAAACATCCTGTTTGATTCCAAAATACTTTTTCATTTTTTTGGAAATCCACCCCATCTCTCCGGTTTTTTGTTTGCCGGTAACTAGTTGAACTCCATCTTCCAAAAGCGAGTTTTTTAACGCTTTTTCACTTGTCATATTGGCTAATCCCAACCTGCTAAATAAAGCATTTACCAAACCTTTCATCGTATAATAGGAAACAGCTTCCGATGTACTGTTCCAATTTTCCTGCTCTCGTTTTCCGGAAAGCACGATCAATAAACGCTCATTTTCGTGATAACCACTTTCAAACTTATGATATACCTTACCAAATTCAAAAGCTTTGATATCTGAACGTTGACGATTTTGGTTATACGCAACTACTTCCAGCGAAGAAAATAAAAGCGTCTGACGCATAACGTCCAGTTCATTAGATAGTGGATTCAGCATTCTTACATGTCGTTCAGGAAGCAAAACATCCTGCCCGAGCTCCTCCACATAAGCTGCTTTTGTAAGCGAGTTATTCAATAATTCAAACGCTCCAAACCCGACTAACAAATCAGCTACCTGATTTTTCAATCCTTCTTTATCCGGTTTGGGTCTGTACGACAAGGAAGTATTCAGTTTTTCAGGAAGCGGTACGTTATTAAATCCGTAGATCCGCAATACTTCTTCCACGACATCCGCTTCTCGCTGTACATCTACCCGGTAAGCGGGAACTTCCAGCATCCAATCCGCATCATTTTTTTCAACAACCGAAATATCCAGATTTGTAAGGATTTTCTCCATTTCTGTCTCCGGAATGTTTACTCCGATAAGCTGATTGCAACGCACAGAGTTGAACGCTACCTGAAACGGCTTAATAGGCTCAGGATAATTGTCGACAGGAGCCATTGCGACCTCTCCTCCGGCTACTTCCTGTATCAATAATGCAGCACGTTTTAAAGCATACATCGTCAATTCCGGATCAACACCTCTTTCAAAACGGAAAGAAGCATCTGTATTTAATCCGTTTGCCCTCGCTGTTTTACGAACTGAAACAGGATTAAACACGGCCGATTCCAAAAAGATCGCCTTTGTCGAATCACTGACGCCAGACTGTATCCCTCCAAAAACTCCGGCAATACACATCGCTTCCGAAGCGTTGGCTATCACTAAATCCGTTTCCGAAAGTTTTCTTTCTTCTTCATCTAACGTGACAATTGTTTCCCCGGCTTTCGCCGTACGTACCCGCACTTTTCCATTTACGACTCCGGCATCAAATGCATGAAGCGGAGTTCCTAATTCATGCATAACGTAATTTGTAACGTCTACAATATTGTTAATCGGACTAAGCCCAATTGTTCTCAATCTTTTCTGTAACCATTCCGGAGATGCTTTAACCTCTACTCCTTCAATTGTTACACCACAATAGCGGGGACATCTTTCTCTGTCCTCCACTTCAATAGCAACGGGATTTATTACTTCTCCGACCTTGAAAGCCGAAACATCCGGTAGGCTTATTTCCAACTGAGCATTCTCATGCACATTCAGGTAGGCTTTCAGATCTCGCGCCACACCTATATGTCCCATAGCATCTGCACGGTTTGGTGTTAATCCTATTTCAATCAGGTAGTCATCTCCCAGGTTGAAGAATTCAGAAGCAGGAGTACCGGGAATTGCATCTGCAGCAAGCACCATGATTCCATCATGAGACTTACCCATCCCCAATTCATCCTCCGCACAGATCATTCCATGCGATTCAACTCCACGAATTTTTGATTTTTTGATTTTAAACGGCTCGTCAGGGTTCGGGTATAATGTACAACCAACTGTTGCTATCACAACTTTTTGTCCGGCTGCCACATTGGGAGCACCACAAACAATCTGTACAGGTTCTCCTTCTCCCAGATTTACGGTTGTAATATTTAAACGATCCGCATCCGGATGTCTCTCACACGTCAGCACCTCGCCGATTACCACTCCCTGTAATCCACCTTTGACTGCTTCTATTTTTTCGACACCTTCAACTTCCAGTCCTGTATCTGTTAAAATTCTATCAATACGTTCAGGAGCCAAATCAATTGCAATATAATCCTTCAGCCAGTTGAGTGAAATCTTCATGTATATTCCTTGTTTCTAAATTCAGATCGTAAATTTAAGGAATATGTGTGGAATGAAAACAGGAATTAGAGGTGAAACAAAGGTATCTTGAATAAATTACCTCTTCTTATTTTGCTCTTTGTTCAAAAAACTTCCACAACGTATCGTGTTGGGGAACCGGGGCAATTACTTTTATATTCTCTTTGGAAACCGGATGGACAAACGAAAGTTCGCGTGCGTGAAGATGAATAGAGGCGTCTTCATTAGAACGTTTAGCACCGTATTTCAGATCTCCCTTGATGACACACCCCATAGTAGAAAGCTGTACCCGGATCTGATGGTGTCTCCCCGTATGTAGCTCTACCTCTAACAATGTGTATCTGTCTGAGCGATCCACAACTTTGTACGATAGTTTACTTAGTTTAGCCCCCTGTTTATCATCTTTCTGAACAAAAGACTTATTCTTCTCCGGATTCTTCTTCAAGTAGTTCTCAAGCGTAGCAGATTCTGCATCCGGAGCTTTCTCTACAATTGCCCAGTATTTTTTTGAGACATCCTTTTCTCTGAATTTTTTGTTCATTCTCTCCAGCGCCTTACTGGTTCGGGCAAACAATACGATTCCCGAAACCGGACGATCCAGACGATGAACAACTCCCAAAAAAACAGCTCCCGGTTTGTCGTACTTAAGGCGGATGTATTCTTTCACTTTATCACTCAGGGGAACATCTCCTGTTTTATCTCCCTGAACAATCTCACCCGCCGCTTTATTCACGATGATAAGGTGATTATCTTCGTACAGAACTTCCATTTTCCTTTTTTAATAGGATTCGTTTTCATTCGGGAAGTCAACGGCTTTCACATCTTCAATATACCGTTGAAAAGCACCTAACATCTCCTCGTGAAGGTTTGCGTATTTTCTAAGGAAACGCGGATTGAACTCATTATTGATTCCCAACATATCATGAACAACCAACACTTGTCCGTCAACTCCTCCTCCGGCTCCGATACCAATAATCGGAATGGTCACCTCTTTCGCTACTCTCGCAGCCAGATCAGCCGGTATTTTTTCCAAAACGATAGCAAAACAACCGGTTTCTTCCAGCATTTTTGCGTCTTCAATCAAACGTTTTGCTTCATCATCTTCCTTTGCCCGTACCACATAGGTACCGAATTTATAGATGGACTGCGGAGTAAGTCCAAGGTGTCCCATAACAGGAATTCCCGCTGTTAGAATACGTTCGATAGATTCTTTAATTTCTTTTCCCCCCTCAAGTTTCACAGCGTGTCCTCCGGATTCTTTCATGATGCGAATAGCATTTGAAAGAGCTTCTTTGGAATTCCCCTGATAACTTCCAAAAGGCATATCTACGACAACCAATGCGCGCTGAACAGCACGCACTACTGAAGATGCGTGATAAATCATCTGATCAAGAGTTATCGGCAGTGTGGTTTCATGACCTGCCATTACATTCGAAGCTGAATCTCCGACAAGGATAACATCAATTCCCGCCGTATCAATAATACGCGCCATTGAATAATCATAACCTGTCAGCATAGAGATTTTCTCTCCACGGTTTTTCATTTCCTGTAAAACGTGTGTTGTAACTCGTTTCTCTTGTTTTCTGTGAACAGACATTTCTTCAGTTTTTATACAGCAAAGGTACAGGTTTAATTGAATAAATATACTGCACAGCTGTTTAAACTGACCAGAAAATCGCTTCGTTCGTTGGTTCAGTCTCCTGCTAACGATTGAACAAGATTATGTGATTCTTTCCGTCTACACTCCCGCGTTTATTCTTATTTTTATCCGCATCATGAGTTTTGGAGCAGGACATATACAGGACATGAACAACCGGATTAAACAAAACCGGGACATGAAATCTTCGCGCAAATCCAGAAGCGAAGAAAACGACACCCATTATCCTGATAATCCGACTCTTCTTCAATTTCAGGAAATATCAGACGAAGAATTGTATTACCTGAAAATAGAAATCAGGAAAAAGGCTCTCAGAAGAAAACGGCTGCAAAACAGTATACTAACAGGAATAGGTCTCGCCGCTTTAGCAGGAATACTATGGTTAGTATTCGCTCTCAACTAACAGAAATAAGATGAAAGAACGAATTGACTTTTTGATTAAAACACTCAACCTCCAACCTCATCCGGAAGGCGGTTATTATGGAGAAACCTACAGAGCAGATTTGCAAATTGCTACCGGGAATGGAAACAGAAGTTTAATGACTGCTATTTACTTTTTGCTAACTTCTAAGGATGTTTCGCGTTTTCACAAGATTAAAAGTGATGAATTATGGTTTCATCACGAAGGCAGCGATCTTACCGTACATATTCTGGATGAAACAGGACATACAGAACTTAAACTGGGTTCTGGAACAGACTCCTCATCTCCTCAGCAGTTAGTTCCCGCTGAAAAAATTTTCGGATCGTCCGTAGACTCAGAAAATAGTTATGCGCTTGTAAGTTGCGTTGTTGCCCCGGGGTTTGACTTTACCGATTTTACATTATTTGAAAAAGAAGAACTTGTCAGGCTATTCCCCGGACATGAAGCTATTATTTCCCGACTGACTTAAAATCACTTCCTGTCGGGCTTTCAAACACTTCCAGTTCAAAATAACGTACAGCACTTATAAGGTGATCAAATACATCACCCATAACCATTTCATACTCCAGCCATTCTTTGGTTTTGGTAAAGCAATAAATTTCCAAAGGCAACCCTTCTGACCCCGCTTCCAACTGGCGCACCATAAGCGTCATGCTCTGATTAATATGCGGATTGTTTCTAAGGTAATACTCTACATACCTGCGGAACAAACCTATATTGGTCTGCCTTCTCCCATTTAATGGTGAGTCCTGCATTTCATAACCGTGCTCTGCATTATACACTTCAATCTGTGCCTGTCGTTCTTCTATAAAAGATTTTAGAATTCTGATTTCTTTAAACCGATCAATCATTTCGGGTGTCGCAAACTTTACCCCTTCCATTTTCAATCGGATTGCCCGTTTAATACGACGACCATCCGACTCCTGCATCCCCCGCCAGTTCTTAAACGAATCCGAAATAAACGAATAAGTAGGGATCGTTGTAATGGTCTTGTCAAAATTCTGGACTTTTACCGTAGCCAGACTGATTTCAATCACATCTCCATCCGCACCGTATTTTTCCATTGTCACCCAATCACCGATACGGATCATATCATTTGCAGCTAGTTGCACGCTTCCGACAAACCCCAGAATCGTATCTTTGAAAACCAGAATCAGAATAGCAGAAACAGCACCCAAGGAGGTCAGGAAAAAGACGGGAGATTTTCCGGTTACTACAGAGAGCATCAGAAAAATAAAAACTCCCGAAGTAACGATTTTGATGACCTGAAAATACGAATGAATCGGTTTATCTTTCATGCGTTCATTTTCCATTACCAGGTCACGCATAGTGTCCAGAAGTCGAGAAACAGAAACCAAGGCTACTAATAAGATCAGAATATCGACAATCCGCAAAAAGAAGTTCTCAAATGTTGGTAATGCATAAAATGTAATATTGAGAAAGACATGAACAAAAGACAAGGGGACAATATTAGCGAGAGCAGCAAAAAACCGATTTTTAATTAACAAATCATCCCAATGGGTACGAGTTCTCTCTGCAAAAGAATGAATGATTGCCAGCAAAATAGTACGCGTGAGCCACCACATCAATATACTCAACCCCAATGTTGCTATAAACATAAGTAGGGTAATCAGGTACATCGAATTTCCCGATTCGGGTAATCCAGCTTCAAAAAAACTTCCTAACCAGTTATGTACAAGTTCTTTCATGTTCCAGTCCTTCTTTTAACGTTTTAGCTTACTAAATCAATTACTTTTGCACAAAAGTACAAGAATTTGGACAAGTTCAGGATATATCTTATCGGAGCAGCAACGTTACTGCTTTTTCCCCTTCCTGCTTATTTCATTTTGCATTACGCTGAAGGGTGGAGCTTTTCCGACTTTTTCCAACTGCATCACTTATCTTTAAAGAATATTATTCTGGGAATAAACCTGGGAATGCTCTATGCGTTTTTTGCCATATTCCTGTTGTCCACTCCATTTCTGAAACACGAAAAAATAAAACAGGCACAACTACTTCAGCAGCTGAATCTCAATAGTGTCGACATTGTTTTCCTGTCCCTTTGTGCCGGAATCGGAGAAGAGCTACTGTTTCGAATCGGAATACAATTTTATTTGGGACCACTCCTCACCTCTCTTCTTTTTGTTGCCTTACATGGTTATTATAGTTTCACCAACTGGCGAATCAACCTATACGGACTTCTGATCACTCCTTTTATCCTTATACTCGCTTATTCCATAGATACTTTAGGACTATGGTTTTGTATTTCCGCCCACTTTACTTATGATCTGGTCATGTTTGTAGCCTACGCCCGAAAAAGAAACTAGCCCTGTAAAAATTACTCTTCGAATTTCTTGAATAAAACGGCTGCAATATGTCCTCCAAACCCAAAGGTATTGGACAAGGCATAATTTACCTTTCGTTCTTCCTTTTTTCCAAGTGAAATAGAAAACTTACCGGAAAATTCTTCCTCGATTTCTTGTGTATTAATTGTCGGGGGAATAGCATCATATTTACAGGAAAGTGCCGTAATCAAACCTTCTACGGCTCCGGCGGCTCCCAATAAGTGTCCTGTCATTGATTTGGTTGCTGAAATTGTCAGACCCGGGTTTTCACCAAATAAACGCTCAATTGCTATTAATTCACTCTGATCTCCTAGAGGAGTTGAAGTAGCATGCGCGTTAATGTGATCTACCTGATCCGGAGTTATTCCCGCTTCTTTCAAAGCTTCTCCCATTCCTATTACAGCTCCTTCTCCCTCTGGGTGTGTTCCGGTAAGGTGATAAGCATCTGCTGCCATTCCTCCCCCTACTACTTCGGCAATAATTTCTGCTCCTCGTGCTTTGGCATGTTCATACTCTTCCAAAACAAATGCTGCTGCTCCTTCTCCCATTACAAATCCATCACGATCCTTATCAAACGGACGAGAAGCTGTATCCCTATCTTCGTTTCGTGTTGATAATGCTTTCAACGCATTAAAACCTCCTATTCCCGCTTCACAAATTGCCGATTCGGAACCTCCGGTAATCATGATCTCACTTTTACCCCATTTGATTTGATTGTAGGCATCAATCAGTGCCGATGTTGCAGAAGCACATGCAGAAACTGTAGCATAATTAGGTCCCTGAAGACCGTACTTAATGGAGATTACACCTGCCGCAATATCTACCAAAACTTTGGGAATAAAAAACGGATTAAAACGAGGAGTTCCGTCTCCCTCTGCAAATTCCAGTACCTGATCCTGGAAAGTCTCAAAGCCTCCGTTCCCGGATCCCCAGATTACCCCCGCTCTCCTTCTATCAGCCACTTCAAAATCCAATCCGGATTCCTTGACAGCCTGATCGACAGCATAAAGTGCATAGAGAGTAAAATTATCATATTTTCTTACATCCTTTCGATCCATGAATGATAGCGGATCAAAGTCCTTTACTTCACAGGCAAACTGTGTTTTGAATTTTGAAGCGTCAAATTTGGTAATCGGCCCTACTCCATTCACACCATTCAGACAGTTCTCCCAAAAAGTTTTCACATCATTTCCTATCGGTGATAAAACACCTGTTCCCGTAATCACAACTCTTCTCATACGCCAAATTTGCCGGCAAAAGTAAAGATATTTTACTTTACTATGAGAGAAAAACGCCCCGTACGTCGTGTAAGCATACAATTCGGAACACGTATAACCGGATCAACATAGACCAATTCAAGCGACCTGAGATAACATAGAGATTCCGGTAAATCCAATAACGGTCCGCTACTGTTTACGTGTAATTCGGTAAGATTTTCCAACTCTCCGATACTCTCCGGCAATTCTGTAAGATGGTTCAGACCAATATCTAAAATGCGTAGATTTTTGAGTTTACCTATACTATCGGGAAGTTTTCTCAGGTTATTTCTTCCCAAATAAAGATATTTCAGATTTTCCAGTTCACAGATCTCATCCGGTAGCGAATCCAGCTCATTATTATTCAACCGCAGGAGTTCGATCTTTTTCATCTTTCCGATTTCTGCAGGTAGTGATCGCAGGTTATTATACTGTAAAGACAATTCATTTACATTTATCAGATTTCCAATTGATGCAGGAAGCTTTTCCAGATTATTAGAGCTCAGAATCAGGGTTTCCAACTTTTTCAGATTACCAATCTCTTCAGGAAGCGTAACAAATCTGTTCCTGAATAAACGCAGTACTCTTAACTCTGAATAAATTCCAATCTCTCCGGGTAAACTATCCATAAAGGAATAACTCAGGTTGATTTTCGTAACATCCGGAGGATAACTCAACACTTTTTCCAGAGGAGTTTTTGTCTGACACCCCAACAAAATCAGGAAAAGAAGATAGATATATCTGTAGACTCTAAGCATTGTTAAAAATAGTTAATTACTAAGTTACGGAAAAGTTTGGCACGATATTTTCTTGTATCTTACTGTAAAACAATTAAAATTCAGGATATGAAAAAGTTAATCGTATTAAGCATAGCAACTTTTGGGTTACTGATTGGTAATGTAAACGCCCAGGAAAAAAAAGAAAAAGTACCCCATGAAGAACGTATGGAGAAAAGGTTCGAAAAAATGGAAACGGAGTTGGAGTTAACTCCTGATCAATCCGCTAAAATGCGTGCAATCCATAAGGAAGCTATGGAGAAACGCAAAGCACTTCTTGAACAAATGAAACAGGTCAAAGAAGAAGAAAAGCAGGCCATAAAGACTATTCTTACTCCCGAACAGCAAAAAAAGATGCAGGAAATGCGTGAAAAAAAACAGGCTGAACATAAAAAAGAACACATGCATCATCCGGAAAAGGGTGAAGGTCACGGAAAAGAAGGAAAAGTAAAACCTGCTCCTAAACGTAAATAATGCCAGATTGTTTACCGATTATGAAAAAAAATAGTAACTTGTATCTCGTAAAAGAATAAACTATGAAGACAATAAAATTTTTCGCTCTCGCTGCAATACTAACAAGTGCCGGAATTACTTTCGGACAAGAAAAAGAAAAGGTGAAAAAACAGGAGCCGGTTCGCAATGAAACATCTGCTAAAAAGCCGGTTACAAAAACGGAAAGTCAGGGATTGAAGAAAGAGGTTAAGATGGTACCTGTTCAACGCAGTGAAATGAAAAAGGCAACACCGGCAAAAACGTCGGAAAGTCCCAAGTAAATTCAGATATATTTAGTAAGTTAGAGCCACTTGATTTCGAGTGGCTCTTTTGTTACTGACGAAAGTCAGTTAATCAGAGCAGCCCTCTTTTTACATTCGCAGAAGAAACAAAAAATATGAGTCAGAATAATACCTCCAAAAACCGAACTCCTTTTAACCCGACACCAAAGTTTAACTTTATCTGGGTATACGTTATTATTCTGGTCATCTTTTTCGGTTACTCGTACCTGAACACATCGCTTTCACCAAAAGAAACAGACTGGAAAACCTTCCGGTCGGAAATGCTGAACGATGGAGAGGTTCAAAAAATAGTTGTAGTAAACAATGAATCGGTTGAAGTCTACCTGACAAAAGAAGCACTTCAAAAAGAAGAACATAAAAAAGTAAAAGAACACGCAAAAGGGCCTCAATACGTATTTACGATTGGCTCGGTTGATTTTTTCCAGCAACAACTGGAAGATGCTCAACAAGATTTTCCTCCGGAAGAAAAGATCAGTGCCACTTTTGAAAAACGGGAAAACTGGTTTGGCACTATTTTTTCGTGGTTACTACCCGTTGTAATTATTGTTGCCATCTGGCTATTTGTGTTCAGAAGAATGTCCGGAGGCGGCAGCGGAGGGGTTAATCCTTTTGCCAACACGGGGAAATCAAAAGCTCAGTTGATAGAAGGTAAGGACAAAATAAATGTCACGTTTGATGATGTCGCAGGACTGGAAGAGGCCAAAGAGGAGGTAATGGAAGTTGTTGACTTTCTGAAAAATCCCGAAAAGTATAAAAAACTGGGAGCAAAAATTCCGAAGGGCGTACTCTTAACCGGACCTCCCGGAACAGGAAAAACACTGATGGCCAAAGCAATGGCAGGAGAGGCCGGGGTTCCTTTCTTTTCCATATCCGGATCTGACTTTGTAGAAATGTTTGTCGGGGTTGGTGCTGCACGTGTACGGGATCTGTTCAAAAACGGAAGAGAAAAAGCGCCCTGTATTATTTTCATAGATGAGATTGAAGCGATCGGACGGTCGCGCAGCATGTCGAAAACACAAACGAATGACGAAAGGGAGAATACGCTGAACCAGTTACTTGTAGAAATGGATGGTTTTAGTAGTGATAAGACAGTTATTATTCTTGCCGCCACCAACCGTCCTGATTTACTGGATAGTGCTCTATTACGCCCCGGGCGTTTTGATCGGCAGATTCTTATCGACAAACCCGATCTGAACGGGCGCGAAGAAATCTTTAAAGTGCATTTAAAGAAATTAACGCTCGGTACAGATATTGATGCTAAAAAATTAGCTCTTCAGACTCCCGGATTTGCCGGAGCTGAAATTGCGAATGTCTGTAACGAAGCTGCTCTTCATGCTGCTCGAAAGAAGAAAGAACAGGTAGAAATGGAAGATTTCAATTCGGCTATTGACCGGGTGGTAGGTGGACTGGAAAAGAAAAACAAATTGATTTCTCCCAGAGAAAAGAAAATTATTGCTTACCACGAAACCGGACATACCCTATGTGGCTGGTACCTGAAACATGCACATCCACTCGTAAAGGTTTCGATTATTCCCCGGGGATTAGCTGCGCTGGGATTCGCCCAGTATTTGCCTAAGGAACAGAATTTATATACGTATGAAGAGCTGGAAGATACCATCTGTATGACTTTGGGCGGACGAGCTGCAGAAGAGATTGTTTTCGGAGACATTTCTACCGGGGCACAAAATGATCTGGAGCGGACTACACAACTGGCTTACTCTATGATTGCCCTGTACGGGATGAACAAAAAAATCGGTCCTTTTTCTTTTAAAGACCTGCAAAATGAATACAGTCTGAAACAACCTTATTCAGAAGATACTGCCAAACTCATTGACGAAGAAGCCAGGGCTTTTATCCAGGGATGTTATGAAAAAACAAAAGCACTTTTGCAGGAGCATCGCGAACAAATAGACCTTGTTGCCTCAGCACTCATTGAGAAGGAAGTCTTATATAAAGAAGATCTTGTGAAGTTGTTAGGCGAACGAAAAGAAACAGAAAATCAGGAATAAGAAGATAAAATGAGTACAAATGTTGAGTTTGCAACCCAATTTATCAATACCACCAATGCCAGTGTTTTTCTTACAGGAAAAGCCGGAACGGGGAAAACCACTTTCCTGAAGGAAATCTACAACAGTACTTTCAAACAAACGGTAATTGGAGCTCCTACTGGTATTGCAGCTATCAATGCCGGAGGTTCCACATTGCACTCGTTGTTTCAACTCCCCTTTGGAGGTTTTGTTCCTGTTGAGGAAAATTTTTCCAGCTATTCCGTAAACAGTAAAATTCACACACCCTCCTCCTTACTGTCTTCTTTAAAGATGAATGAGGTAAGGCGCTCGGTACTTCGCAACATGGAGTTATTGATTATTGATGAAGTCAGTATGTTGCGAGCCGATCTTCTGGATGCGATTGATACGATTCTCCGACACGTCAGACGGGAGAAGGTCAAACCTTTCGGAGGTGTACAAGTGTTATTTATCGGCGATTTACTTCAACTTCCTCCGGTAGTTCAGGACAGTGAGTGGAATATTCTTAGTAAACATTACCGGACTCCTTTCTTTTTTGACGCACATGTTCTCAGATCCAATCCTCCTGTTTTCATTGAGCTGGAAAAAGTATATCGTCAGGGGGATGATGTATTCATCAACGTACTGAATAATCTCAGAAACAATTCTGTTACCCGTCAGGATATTGATCTACTCAACCGCTATTACCGGCCGGATTTCAAACCGGATTCAGAAGATAATTTCATTCAGCTTACAACACATAATTTTCAGGCGGATGACCTGAACAAAAAAGAAATGGAGAAGCTGAATACTCCCTCTCACTTTTTTGAAGCGGAGACAGAAGGGATATTTTCAGAAAACTCCTATCCCATTGATCACAAACTGGAACTAAAAACCGGAGCTCAAGTCATGTTTATCAAGAATGATGTTACGGGAGCACAACGTTACTTCAATGGAAAAATCGGAAAAATAGAACACATCAAAGGGAATACAATCACCATTGGTTTTAATGACGGGTCAAAGTCGGTATCTGTGGATCGGTATCAGTGGGAAAATAAAAGGTATTCAGTCAATGAAATCAGCGGTGAAATTGAAGAAGAAATTATCGGTACATTCAGCCAGTTTCCGATCAAACCTGCCTGGGCCATTACGATTCACAAAAGTCAGGGGTTAACTTTCGAAAAAGCAGTTATTGACACCGGTAAGGCATTTGCATCCGGACAGGTGTACGTAGCATTATCCCGTTTGCGTTCTCTGGACGGACTGGTATTAACTTCCCCGATTAATTACAATAGTCTCTCCATTGATCACCACATACGCGTATTCAACACAACAAAACCAGATCATAACCAGTTAACACAACATCTGAAAGTTGCTTCCAAAGCTTTTCTCCATTCGTTTACCGTTGCCTGCTTTGATTTTAGTTTACTCGCTTATCAGTTTGATAAACACCGGAATTCCTATGACACTTCCAAGAAAAAATCAGTCAAGATGAAATATATTGCCTGGGTTACGGAATTGTCGGATCGTTTCAAAGAACAAAAAGAAATTGCAGACCGTTTTATTGTTCAGCTTGACCGCATCTTTTCACGGAAACAGAATCTTTCGTACCTGTATGAACGCATACAATCGGCTAGTGAGCATTTCGAAACAGAACTGCAAGGCATACGGAAAAAAATTACGCTTCATGCTGAACATCTTGCACAAAATGAGAAGGGAGTAAAAACCTACATCCAACAACTAAACGAGCTGGAAGGACAGATCGTCTTCAAACTGGAGCGTATGCAAAAAGCAGTACAGGTTGTCAACTCAGGAATCACAAACAAAAGTAAATAGTTCAAAAATACGGGAAACGCCGTTGGGACCGGTCTAGTATTACTAACAGCTTGCAACAAGGATAACTCCTGTTGCGGTGAACCCAGCACTTGTTATACATGCACGAATTGTCAGGGGCAGTATGATCACCTGATCTATGACGAAAAATGTGTAGATGGATTTGATAATTGTGAAGATTGGAAAATGCAAAAATAACCTTTGAAACAGAAGACGGTTGCGACTCTGCATATAATTAGGAATTTCCTCACTTATCTCTACTAACAAAAAGTAGCGGAAAAGAATCCCGCTACTTTTTTGATCAGGCAGTAGTATAACAAGCTTCATTATACATCATTATTCTACATATTACCACATTAGAAGAAGTACCCCCTCTTCTTTTAACTTAACAAAATCAGCTTATCATACGTCACCGACCTAATTTTTAGAAACTGTCTGTACTGGAGTTACTCACTTTTAACTTGTCATCTCCTGTTGAGATCACCTTAAACTCAGTTCGTCTGTTTTTTTCATGTTCTTCTTCCGTACAATCCGATTTTACACTTCCTTCGCATTCACAATCGTTCAACAACCGGCTTTCTCCATACCCTTTTCCATAAATGCGCTCAGGACCTGTAATTCTCTTTTTAATATATTCAGCAGAGGCTTTGGCCCGTCTATCCGACAATTTCATATTATACGCTTTTGAAGCACGACAGTCCGTATGCGACCCTAATTCAATGACCATATTCGGATACTTATTCATCACTTCCACAATTTTATCCAGCTCCGTAGCGGCATCCGGACGAATATTATATTTGTTCAAATCAAAATTGATCGGGTTGATCTGAATCATCTCGGACAAATCTTTAACCTCCGGATCCATGCTTAAATCAAGAAGAGCATGAATGTCATACTGACCGGGTTGATCAAATAATGTATTATAGGTTACTGTCTTAGAGAAATAACCTTCTTTCTGGAGTACCAGATTATAACTTCCCCTGTCATTTAACTTCTTACCAAACAAAGCTTCCCGGAAATCTCCTGTTACCGGAGAAGTAATATTCTTGGATTTACCCGTCATGTTATCCACAAGATTAATCTGCACTCCTTCTAACGGTTGCCCCGTCTTTTTATCTGTAATTATCGCATACAAAGACAGTCCGGGATCTTTTTCCAACACAACATCTGCTATGACAACCTGCTCGTCGGTGTAGGTACTTGCCCGGTTATTTCCGTCAAAATAATCTTCCTTTGTACCTTCCAGAACATAGTTTTTTTCATAATCCGCTTCAAAAGAATATGCTCCATTTTCATCAGCCGTTACTGATCCTATTATATTCCCTGCATCATCTTTCAGTTCGATGGTTGCAAACGGAACTTTTTCTCCTTTTTTGTCTTTTGCTGTTCCTTTAATCGTGATAGAGAATACAAACGGGCGAATTAATTGAACCGCATAGATGTCGTCTCCTCCTTTTCCTCCTTCCCGGTTCGAAGAAAGAAATCCTGTTTTGAAATCATCTGACATACTAAAGGCAAAATCATCATACTGACTGTTAACGGGTAATCCCAGATTATGAATCTTCCCTGTTTTGTCTCCGTCAGGAAGTGCTACAAAAACATCAAGCCCTCCCAATCCCGGATGACCATCTGTAGAGAAAAACAATCTTCCTTCGTTATCTATAAACGGAAACATTTCCTGTCCTTCCGTATTGATTTCTTTCCCCAGGTTAACCATCTCTCCGAAAGTCCCATCCTCATGAATCTGTACTTTGTAGATATCTGCACCTCCAAATCCTCCGGGCATATCAGATACCAGATACATCGTCTTCCCGTCATGGGTAATGGCTGGATGCCCGATTGAATAGTTTGTCGAATTATACGGGAATTCTACTTCATCTACCCATTTTCCCTTTTCATCAACTTTAGCAATATAAATTTTAAGATTCTGAATCCGTTGCCCGTCCCGACGCTTCTTTCCTGATGCAATATTATTTCTTGTATAATACACCGTAGAACCGTCCGGTGAAAAAGTCAACGGTCCTTCATGAAATTTTGTATTTACTTTCGAAACACGCTCTAGATCTCCTAATTTCTGATCCTGGTTCACGGAAGCTTTGTATACATCAAGAAATCGTTTGGCGTCCCATGACCATTCTTTTTTGACAAAAGCCGTTTTCTTTCTTGCTGTAAGAAAATAAACCTGATCCTGAGACGAATTGTAATACCCTCCAAAATCGGCAAAGGAGGTATTCAAAGACAGATTTTCCAGAGAAAAGAAAGGTTGATTTTTTTCAATTTTAGACTTATATGCCGTATTCTCCAAAAATAACTGACCTCTTAAATCTGCAGTCACCTGATTACTATACGTATTCATCCATTTATCACTTTCAGCATAATTCCCCGTCTGTTTCAAAACGTATGAATAGTTGTAATAATCCTCCGGTTTAGCCTCCGAAGAAGTTATCATCTGACTGTAATAATTCACAGATTCTGTATAATTATCCATTTTCAGGTAACTATACGCTAACTTACTTTTTAGCTCAGGGCTATCCACTTCTGAACCAATCAACTCTTCATACAGTTCAGCGGCGTATGCGTATGATAATCGTTCAAAATAGTTATCCGCCTTTTTTAATTTCCCGGATTGTCCCAACAAGGACAATGACAGGACACATGCTATAATTACTAGTATTGCTTTCATTTTCTTTGTCTGTTTGTTAGGTTAGAAATAGCGAGGTGAACGAATTCCTTGTTTCTTGAATGTAAAGTCATACGACAACAGGATTTCAAATGATCCGTGATTATAATTTCTCAATTTCTGGGTTCCAAAATCACTTGCAACACCAATTTTGAGCTGAGGAGAAAGCTGTACCTGTACAAAAGCACCAAAGGCAGCCATTAATCTGTAGTTTGCTCCGAACCATAATTTTTCATTATAAATTGCGGCTAAAGATACATCCAGACTCAACGGTGCTCCTTCGGTAATCTTAATGAGTGAAGTTGGTCTCAGTTTCCACTTATCCGACACGGCAAAAACACCTCCGATAGTTCCAAAATAATGGCGTCTTTCCAAATTCGTAGTATTCAGTTGGTCATAACTTTGTTCCATAATTTTTGGCGTACTTATTCCTATAAAAAACTGAGGTGTATGATAGTAAATACCAAAGCCAAAGTTCGGGTTAACATTATTACGAATGTTCTGTAATAACTTCGGGTCATTCGGATTATTGGTACTCAGCCCTTCCCGGCCAATGTTAATCAGGTTGATTCCTCCTTTTAGTCCAAAAGCAAGCTTCCCTTTATGATTCTTGAATTTTAGTGTGTACGAGAAATCAGCATAAAACATAGTCTGATTCATCGGTCCGATGTTGTCGTTTACGGCTGTCAATCCCAGCCCTACGGACTCATAAGACAAAGGTGAGTGAATACTGAGTGTAGATGAACGGGGTCGCCCGTCAAATCCTACCCATTGTTCACGGTGAATTCCCGTAACATTTAACATACCATTACTTCCGGCGTACGCAGGGTTGATAAACAACATATTATCAAAATACTGCGTATAATGTGGGTCCTGCTGTGCGGTGGCACCGGTGCTTCCAAGAAGCACCAGTGTTATAATCCCCACTAAAAACTTAATTCTTTTCATTTCTTTTATTTTCAATTTGAAGAATCTTTATTCTTATCGTTGGATGTAGACATATCCTTTTACTACACCAACTGTATCGTCTTTTGTATCGATCACATAGTAATAGGTTCCTGTCGGAAGTTCTTCGCCTCCTACATTCAACTTACTATTTGATTCACCGTTCCAGGTATTCAAATACCCGTCTGCTGAGAAGACTACATTCCCCCAACGGTTATACACGACTAACACGTTATCCGGATACTTTTCGATTCCGTCAATCACCCAGACATCATTTATTCCGTCTCCATCCGGAGTAAAGGCATTAGGAATGTCAATACCACAAGGGTTAGGGTCACATGCATCATTCGGATTCGAACCTCCGGATACCTCTTCTCCATTCGTTATACCATCGCCATCACAATCAGCAGCATTCCAACCACCTCCCTGAGGCAGTGTTATACTTCCTGTTGCATAATCACACGGATTATTCGGATCTGTACCTCCCGTAACTTCATCACCATTTGTAACTCCATCCCCATCGCAATCAGCAGCATTCCATACTCCACCTTGTGGAAGGACGATACTCTCAGTCATATAATCACATGGATTATTCGGATCAGTACCATCTGTAATTTCATCACCATTGGTCACACCATCGCCATCACAGTCAGCACTATTCCATAATCCCCCCTGAGGAAGTGTACTACTTGCAGCTGTATAATCACATGGATCATTTGGATTCGTACCATCAGTAACTTCATCACCATTCGTAACTCCATCTCCATCACAATCGGTAGCGTTCCAATCACCTCCCTGAGGTAGTGTGATACTTCCAGCTGTGTAATCGCAAGGATTATTCGGATCTGTGCCATCGGTAACTTCATCGCCATTCGTTACGCCATCCCCATCACAGTCCGCGGAACTCCAGAGACCATTTTGTGGTAAAGTAATACTTGACGCATCATGATCACACGGACTATTCGGGTCTGTACCATCCGTAAGTTCATCACCATTCGTAACTCCATCTCCATCACAATCAGCACTATTCCAGGTGGCAGAAGGTGCTACTGTTTGACTTGACAAATCAAGATCACATGGATCATGCGGATTCGTACCATCAGTAACTTCATCACTATTAATTACTCCATCGCCATCACAATCGGCAGCGTTCCAATCACCTCCCTGAGGTAGTGTGATACTTCCCGCTGTGTAATCACATGGATCGTTCACATTCGTTCCGTCGGTGGTTTCGTCACCATTGGTCACACCATCGCCATCACAATCGGCAGTATTCCACATAGCTCCAACGTTTGCTATTACCTGACTGGAAACGTTATAGTCACATGGATCATTTGGATCTGTTCCATCCATAACTTCATCACCATTCGGAACTCCATCTTCGTCACAATCGGCACTATTCCAGGTAGCAGAGGGCGCTACTGTTTGACTTGCCAAATTAAGATCACAAGGGTTATCCGGGTCTGTACCATCAGTGACCTCATCACCATTGGTCACACCATCACCGTCACAATCAGCGGCATTCCAATCACCTCCCTGAGGTAGTGTGATACTTCCCGCTGTGTAATCACATGGATCGTTCACATTCGTTCCGTCGGTGGTTTCGTCACCATTGGTCACACCATCGCCATCACAATCGGCAGTATTCCACATAGCTCCAACGTTTGCTATTACCTGACTGGAAACGTTATAGTCACATGGATCATTTGGATCTGTTCCATCCATAACTTCATCACCATTCG
>NZ_CFIGVI010000053.1:9214-19183 GCF_984588085.1 Wandonia sp. | reverse complement strand
TGCTTTGGGTTGCAATATCTATATGGATTTTAGGAGTGATAAAACTGCGTGTAGAAGTGGTAAAAGGAATGGAGGCGTTGAAAAAATCGATTAAAGATGCGATACACTAACAACTATTTCTAATCCTTCAGAAAACATTGATTGATAGTATGCTGAGAGAAATCCTCTGTAATGAAAGTGGCAGAGGAGAAATGGAAATTTACGATTTTCTTTTTTTAAGGTAGCTATTGGTTAATTAATACTTAAATTTGCCTTTCAAAATTCATTGAGTGGCTCGGAAGAACAGTGATATCGATACGAAACAGCCTTCGGTTTTCAAGGATTGGATGGTTTTTACAAAGATGAGACTGGCTAGCCTTGTTATTCTTTCTGCTATAGCTGGGTACTGGTTTGCAGGAGGAGGATGGGATCAGAATCTTTTTCTATTAGTGGTCGGGGGGATTTTAGTAACCGGAGCTTCAAACGGTATGAACCAGATTATTGAGCGGGATCTTGACAAGCTGATGTCAAGAACAAAAAATCGCCCGATACCGGCTGGTAGAATGACAGTTTCACAAGGATATGTTATTGTTGTTGTTTGTATCATTACAGGTATTGCTCTTTTGTCTCTGATTAACTTTAAAACGGCTCTTTGGGGATTTGTTTCTTTTGTGTTATATGCTTTTGTATACACCCCTTTAAAGCCAAAGACTTCCTGGTCTGTTTTTGTTGGGGCTTTTCCCGGGGCTTTTCCTCCATTTCTTGGTGCTATAGCCTATCTGGATGAGTACACACTGATTCCGGGGATTTTATTCATGGTTCAGTTTATGTGGCAGTTTCCACATTTCTGGGCAATTGCCTGGGTAAGCTATGATGATTATAAGCATGGCGGTTTCCACCTTCTTCCTTCTAAAAACGGGAAGACGAAGACGTCGGCATTTCCGATTTTGGTCTACACGTTATTACTGGTTCCTTTTAGCTTGTTACCGTGGGTACTCGATATGGTTGGTCCGCTTACTTTTTATTTAGGAAGTTTCCTTGGTTTGTTGTTCTTCCTTTTTGCGTACAGGCTGTATCTTACCTGTGATACCAAAGATGCACGTAACTTAATGTTTGCTTCTTTTGCTTATCTGCCGCTTATCCAGTTTTTATACGTGCTTGATAAGGTATAAGATTTTGAAGAAAATTTGATGTAATTATGAAAAAGGATATGAATGCCGAGTTAGAACCTGAGGTGAAGGAAAAAATGACCAAGAACCTCGTGTATGTTGGTATGATAGGTATTGTTATGGTCTTTGCAGGACTCACTTCAGCCTATATTGTCTCTATGGGAGACTCGTTTTGGGTTAAATTTCCACTTCCTCCGGCATTCTGGGTAAGTACAGTAGTTATTTTAGCAGGAAGTCTTACATTTTATATGGCGATCCGTGCGATGAAGCAGGGAAAGGAGAAACTTTCGAAATCTCTGGTTCTGATAACGACGCTTACAGGAGTGGCTTTTAGCGTGTCTCAGATTGTAGGTTACCAGCAAATGTTTAGTAAAGGAGCGCATGTAGTAAGTGATATCATGGTGTCCAATGGGCGGTACGGCGATTATTACGAGATCAAGATGGATGGAGCACTTCTTGTTGTTGATGGAAATGATTACAAAAAAAAGGGAGAAATCCTGAATGAGAGTGAAATGGATGAGCTTAAAAAATTTGCATCCAACTTTATTCAATCGGATTCTGCAGCGGTACTTGCCATTCCTGAATATGGTAAAAAGTTTAATCTGTTATACCGGGCTGAACCGTTGGCTATCGTAAACGGAAAACTAATCCGCTCCAATGGGGAGGAATTATCACGAATAGATTGGATACGATTGAATGAGATGATGACGCACGTGGCAGACGGTAGAGGAGATTTTTTTCTGAAAGGTAAGATAGGTGAGGATTTTTCACTGTACTATCATGGAAGAGAAATCGAGTACCAGAATCGTGAGTTGTATGATGAGGGAAAGAGAATTTCAGCTCCGCTTGAAATTAAACTCATCGATTCACGGGACAATGCGACTTCTTATCTTTTCATTATAAGTGCTCTTCACCTGGCGCACGTTGTGATTATGCTTATTTACATGATTCTCTTTACCAGAAGGACTTTCAGGGGAGAGTTTAGTGCAGAAAATACCTTGGGAATGAGGGCGACAGCAATTTTTTGGCATTTTTTAGGTGCTTTATGGTTATATTTGTTGTTGTTTTTACTTTTTATTCATTAAAATTGCAAAAAAAAAGTTGTAATGGCAGGACATACTACGCACGAAATCGATACAACTGTTTCCTGGAAGGGTAAGGTTTCTCCTTTCAGAACCAGTTATGGAAAACTCATGATGTGGTTTTTCTTGATCTCCGATGCACTTACTTTTGGTGGGCTTTTGGTAGGGTATGGTTTTATCCGACATGCATACACCGGAAAATGGCCAATTGGAGAAGAGGTTTTTAATTCGCTTCCTTTCCTGGGGCATGGATATCCTTTGGTTTATGTGGCGTTAATGACATTCCTGCTTATTATTTCATCTGTAACCATGGTGTTAGCGGTTGAGGCTGGTCACCGAATGGACAGAAAAGGAGTTACAAAATGGATGTTAGCTACTATTATCGGTGGTTTCTTCTTTTTAGGTTCTCAGGCTTGGGAGTGGTCTCACTTTATCCATGGTTCACAATTAGGTCGTGTTCAGTTGAACGATGGTTCGTTAGCTTATGTTCATGGTCATGCCGCTACTTTTGAAAGTTTTGAGGTGATTACGGCAGGTTCACATCACCATGTTGGTGATGTTGTTAAAGAGGATCTTGCTCACGAATACAGTCATGCGGTTACAAATGGTAAGGTAATGGCAGATGGTTCTATCGTGTTACACGATGGGTCAGTAGCTAAAGTGAATATTAAAGAAGCTGCTCATATCGATGAACTTTTAGTCAGAGAAGCGGGAGCAGAATATGCTTTAAATGATAAAATAACAGGAGAAGAAGCGAAGCGTCTGTATATGGAAGCGGTTACGTCCGGAGAAGCAAACCGTGTCGTTTACGGTGCGAATATGCAACAGAATGAGTATGGACCTAAGCAATAT
Source organism: Wandonia sp. (assembly GCF_984588085.1). Lineage (NCBI taxonomy): Bacteria > Pseudomonadati > Bacteroidota > Flavobacteriia > Flavobacteriales > Crocinitomicaceae > Wandonia > Wandonia sp. The sequence goes on along the minus strand of NZ_CFIGVI010000053.1, from coordinate 16,101 downwards.
GCTCAATTCTTTTTCTTTATTACCGGATTCCATGGATTCCACGTATTCTCAGGTGTGATTATTAATATATTGATTTTCCTAGGTGTATTAAGAGGAACATACCACAGAAGAGGACATTACGAAATGGTTGAAAAAGCAGGTCTATACTGGCACTTTGTCGATTTAGTCTGGGTTTTCGTATTTACATTCTTTTACCTTATTTAATCAGAAAAACAGGAAATTATGGAAAGAGATGATGTTTATGAGTACTCATTAGATACCCACCACGACGAAGCGCAAGGAAAGCTTATTCGTAAGAAGATTTATTTTGTCACAATTCTTCTTACTGTAGTTACAGCTGTAGAAGTTGCTTTGGGAGCTTTTATTAAACAAGATCCGGAGTCTTTTGCTTGGATTACTGTGAAGTGGTCATTTATTTTAATGACTCTTTTAAAGGCTGGTTATATCGTTATGGTGTTTATGCACTTGGGTGATGAGAGAAAAGTATTGCGTAATATTATACTTGTACCTTATCTAATCTTTATGACCTACCTTATCTTCATTGCACTTACTGAAGGTAATGCAGTGCATGATACTTGGATGAATTAGTAATTAGCACAAAAATATATAGCGTGGCTAAAAAAGAAAAAAAAGCCGGTCGTTCGTCTGTATGGATATTATTCATGCTGTTGTTCGGGCCGGCTTTAATAATTATTGTCTTTTCCAGAGGGTGCACAAACCATTTTAAAACACTGGATAATTACGGGAATATCGGGGACTTTGAGTTGAAGTTAAACGATGGGACGGTTCTTACTCAAAACGATTTAGAGGGTCATATTACCATTTTTACTACGATTCAGAATACCTGTCCTGATTCGTGTGGGATTGATTTTTGGTTTGTAAAAGAGCATTTGTTTAAGCGTATTTACACCAACGCAAAAAAACTGAAGCACGTACGTATTGTCTCTATTGTTACGGATACAGAAGGTAATCCGGCTCCGCTTGATGATGTGTTAATGTTTAACCTGAAAGATATTGTAAAGGATTATGACCCCAAGTTTTGGAAGATCGCTGAAGGTGACCCCAAACAAATCTATGACATCGAGCACAATGGTATCAATTTGTATGAAGAGAGAGGAGATAAATATCTGGGTGACAGACTTTTTATTGAGACATTGCTTTTGATTGATGATGAAGGGAATTTAAGGTTCGTGCGTTTTGGAAAGAGTGAAAGTATGGTTCGTGATTTCCATGATGGTTTCACTTTGTTGGAAAAGGAATTTGAGGAAAAGCGAAGAAATAAAGAGAACTAGTTATGAGAGGTAATCCAGCTTTTTTGATAATTGTAGTACTTTCGTTGGTTCTTGTATCATGTACTGAAGAGAAAAAACAAAGAGTATTGCCGATATACGGGGAAAGAGAGCTCGATCAGAAGATTGTTGATGGAGAAACGATTATGGATACGGCTTACCATGTGGTTCCTGATTTTCGGTATTTGAATCAGGATTCTGTTTGGGTAGATCAGAATAAAGTGAAAGGGAAGGTTTATGTAGCGGATTTTTTCTTTACTACATGTCCTACTATCTGTCCTAAGATGACTTCGCAACTGAAAAGACTTCAGGTGCTTACTAAGGATATTCCTGAAATCCATTTTTTATCATTTTCGATTGATCCGGAGAAAGACCAGCCTGAAGTTTTGAGACGATATATTGAAGAATATGGTGTTTCACAGGATAATTGGGACTTTCTGACAGGTGATGAAGAAGCAACACATGAGCTTGGTGTGAAAGGATTTTTGGTACATGCTGATTCGGATGAAGATGCTCCTGGAGGTTTTGCCCATTCGCCATCATTGGTTTTGGTAGACAGAGAAGGTCTGATCAGAGGTATTTATGACGGTACCAGTACGGAAGATGTTGATCTTCTGAATAAAGATATTCGTAGATTATTAAGAGAAGAGTATGGAGCAGATTTCTGAGAAGAAACTTAAGAACTTAAAAGTTCTTATCTGGATATTGTCAATTGTTATTCCGGTTGTTGTAGCAGTCTTATTCGGTGTGAAAATCGAAGGATATGATACAAGTTTTCTTCCTCCTATTTATGCGACGATAAACGGAATAACAGCTGTGTTATTGGTCGCTGCTTTAATTGCCGTTAAAAACGGAAAATTCAAACTACACGAAAGGTTAATTAAGATTTCCGTTTTGTGCTCGCTTTTATTCCTTGTTGGATATGTAATTTATCACATGACAAGCGATCCCACACCTTATGGAGATAAAGAAAGCACAATGTATCTGGTGTATGTTCTATTGTTGGTTTCTCATATTATTCTTAGTGTTACGGTAATACCTCTTGTATTGGTGACTTATTTGTATGCGTATCTGGGACAGTTTGACAAACATAAAAAGCTTGCACGTTTTACCTTTCCGATATGGTTGTATGTTGCCGTTACGGGTGTTATTGTTTTCCTGATGATTAGTCCGTATTACGGAGCATAATTGTTGATAGTTTTCACGTTGTTGTTAACAGAATTAACCACCTGTTGAGAATTTCTTAACATTCCTGCCGTACATTTGCAGTGAATGCATAGCAAAAAAGTATTGAAAGATTTGAAGAGAATTATTCTGACGTTAGTCGTTTTGATGGGGATACTGGGAGCAAGTTATTCTCAGTCAAATTGTTTTCAGATAGAAAGTGTTCTTGTGGATGCTTGTGGTTCGAATGAAGGAACCAATGAAATGGTACGCATCCGGATAGGTGCAGTTGATTTGAGTACTTCTGATATTAATATTGCCTGGCCTAATAACCCATACAGAGGTATTTGCCAGAATGCATCAACTGCCAACAAGGTTGCCCAAATGAATGCTACCATTTTATCCTGTGGTTACTTTGTAGAGCCGGTTGGAGGAGTGTTACCGGCTAACTCAGAGGTACTGATTATTACCAGTACCGATTTTGACCCTTCTACTCATGATTATTCAGGGATGCAGGATACGATTATTGTTATCTTCCAATGTAGCGGAAATACACAGGGACATTTTGCGAATTATAATTCGAGTTGTTCTACGCGTACACTTTCGATTACTTTCGGGGCTACGTGTATGGAAAGTGTTACTTATGACAGATGTCTTTTGGTAAACCAGAATGGAGAAGTTGGAGGTAGTTCAGCATTGCGAGATGGAGCACGTGTTGACTTTGATGCGGCGGGAACAGCGACCTATGCAAATGACGGGTGTACAATTCCGTATGTACCTGTATCTGTTGCTACCAGTTTTGTTATTGGAGATGGAACAATTTGTCCGGGAGAATCAGTTGATATATCGGCTATTGTGAATGGAAATGCGTCTCAAATGAGTTGGAGTAGTTCTGAAGGAAATTTTGCAAATCCGACAGACCTTCAAACAAGCTATACGCCCAATGTAGGAGTTACAACCAATCATTATATCTACTTTTCTGCTGAGAATAACTGTAATGAGCCGGAAGTAGATTCTTTACTGATTACGTTTGATGATCTTCCGGATGTTACGATAAATGCGAATGCTACGGATGCATGCGAACCGGGAGAAATCCAACTGACTGTTTCAGGAGCGGATACATACCTTTGGAGTACCGGAGAAACAACGACAACCATCACACCTTCAATTTCGGGAACTTATACGGTTACCGGATCTAATAGTTGTGGTGCAGATCAGGCTTCCATTACAGTTAATTTTGGGACGGTTCCGAGTTGTGGTATAACAAATGGTCCGTCAGATGTTATATGCTCAGGAGAGTCAGTGAATTTGATTGGTAATTCGGCTTCTTCAAATATCAGTTGGTCAACTGGTGAAACAACTTCTTCAATTGCTGTAACAGAAGCAGGTTGGTACTATTTTACAGTTACAGAAGACTGCGGAGTGTGCAGAGACAGTATTGAAATAAGCGTTGTTGAAACAACCGCATTTTTTACTGCTACTCCTAACGAGGGGATAATTCCCTTTGACGCGATATTGGAAAATCAGTCTACAGACTATGATATGTTGACCTGGTCTGTTGATGGCACGGTTGCCAATCAGAATGAAGAAGTTATTACTTTACCTGTTGACATGCCGGGAGTATATGAAGTAGTTCTTACGGCGACTAACACCGTTTATGGGTGTACTGATTCCTACACGGTGACAATTATGGGCTATGAAAACAACGAAACACATATTCCAAACGTATTCACCCCTAATGGAGATGGGTTAAATGATTATTTTGGTATTACTACTTCGGCAGCGGTAACAGTCGATATTCGTCTGTTTAACCGATGGGGGAATTCAATTGTAGTACGAGAGTACGAGTCCGTACCGGGTGTTTTCGAGCCGGTTTGGGATGGTACAATGAGTAATGGTACTACCGCAGGAGAAGGTGTTTACTTCTATACAGTAATGATAACTTCAGTAAACGGGGATGTAGAAGAATTTCACGGAAACTTCCAGCTAACAGGTTTGGTTAAGTAAGCTATTTATTTTGTCGCTCGTAGAAGATGCCCGTAGAATAGTTCTTTTCCTGTCGTTGTCTTTGCCCACAATTCACCGGCTTCCAAATCAGAAGGTGAAAAATAACGGGAAGCAAATTGTATCATATCTTCCAGTGAGACTCTGGGTGAATAGGTATTGAGGATAAGAAAGCCTCCTTCATCTAACAGATTGTATGCGGTTTCAAGTAAAGATTCCAGTTTATTTTCAATTTTCCATTTTTCGCCTTTCGCTCCAATTCCCCAGGCAGGAGGATCCATCAGTACACCTTTGTAAGTATTACCTCGTTTAACTTCGCGTTCAGCAAATTTCAGAGCGTCCTCATGTACCCATTTGATATCTTGCAGATGATTTATTTCCATATTATTTTTTGCCCAGGAAATCAGTTGTTTTACACTATCAACATGTGTTACGATAGCTTCTCTTTCTTTGGCAACAATACTCGCGGCTCCTGTATAAGCAAACAGGTTCAGAAATTTATCTCCGGCTTGCAAATGATTCTGAATGTATTTCCAATTGATCTCTTGTTCAGGAAAAAGTCCCAGGTGCTTGAATCTCGTAGTTTCCAGCTGGAACTGAAGTGATCCAAAATGAATATTCCAGGCAGGTTGAGTTTTTGACCAGATTCCTGCTTGTTTACCTTTCTCTTCAAAGTGAATGGGCTTATAATTCTCCCAGGATGCAAATGTCATTCCCGATTTAAAGTAGGCCTGAACCTCAGGACGGACGGTATAGATAGTGCCCCATCTTTCCAGTTTCTTCCCTCCGCCTGCATCAATAAGTTCATAGTCCTCAAAGGGAGAAGTAAACCACTTTTTCAATTCCATACTGCAAAGATGAAAAAACTATCCGGAAAATTTAACGAAGTACATTAACATGGCCGTAGATCATCTCATTATCGCCATTGATAGAAGTGTATTCCAGTTTATAGACGTATACACCATCCGGAACGGGTTGGCCGTTGTAGGTGCCATCCCATTGGAATCGTTTATCATCACTGTAGAATAACTCTTCTCCCCAACGGTTGAAAATACGGACTTTTAGACTCACTACATTTATCGTCGAAGCGGCAAAGTAGTCATTTCGCCCGCTACCATTTGGAGTTATTGTATTCGGAACGTAAATATAAAATTCAGGAGTGATCGTTATCGGTTTGGTAATTGAGTCACGACAGCCTAAATCATTTTCTGCATACAGTGTGACCAGATAGTTGCCAGGTTCGTCATACGTATTGCTACCGTGTACCTGTGTTGACGTTTGACCATCACCAAATTCCCAGAAGTAAACTGATCCGCCAATTGTTGTATTCTGGAACTGAATAGGGAGGTCTTCAAACAACGTTCCTGAACTGATGACAAAATTGGCAACGGGTTGCACAACTTCTACTTCTGCGAAATCATCAACCGTAAACGTTTGACAATCATCACTGACGATTACCTGAATCCGACCAGTCTGTCTGGGAGATACCCACACCTGATTAGTCGTCTCACCACTATGAGGCCAATAGTAATAATAGTCTCCGAACCCTCCGGTTGCCCCTGCGGTAAGAAGAGCCGAATCACCCAGACAAATGGTTGTGTCTCCTAATACATAAGGAACAAGAGGTGGACTTGTGATGGTCACAGATACACTATCCAATGCCTGTTCACCACATTTATCTTCTACCAGAATGTAATACTTCGTAGAGACTCCGGGTTTAACAACCTGCGTATTCGATGTACCGTACTCTTCTCCAAAATTGTCAGACCAACGGTAGGTGTAATCACCCGACCCGCCAATTGCTTCTACAGAAAATGTATACTCTATATATGGACATGGGTCAACAACATCATCCGAAACATTTAACTGAATAGGAGGAGGATTGGGGACAATAACAGTGTTGGATGCTGAAGCGGATTGATTCAGACAGTTATCCGTTACAGTTACAGTATAATTTGTCGTTACAGACGGCTGTACAGAAATTGATTCTGTGGTTTCTCCTGTGCTCCATTGATAATTATATCCTGATCCACCACCACTGACTGTTGGTGTAAGTGTTATTTCATTACCCGGACATTCCAGTTCTTCATCACCCAAGGTAACCTGAACCGGAGCAACATCATCTATTGCCAATGTTATTGTATAGTTTTCATTTCCTCCGCAGGGGTCGGGAATTCCAAATTCTATAATGATATCTTCCAGTCCTTCGGCTATTCCGTCGGCTAAAGCTGATAGGGTAAACGAGACCTGAGATTGTCCGCTGGCAAAAGTTACGGAGCTTGGTATGTTATTCGTATAATCTGTTCCCGGAGTTGCAGAGCCTGTTACTGAAATAGGCACAGTCATAGGAGATGATAAATCTTCACCGTAACGGGTAAGAGTTACGGTAGCATCCGTACATCCCTCCGCCATTGTGTAGTCGTTGTCAAA
>NZ_CFIGVI010000053.1:0-9114 GCF_984588085.1 Wandonia sp. | reverse complement strand
CCCGAAATAAAGAAAGCAAATACGTCATTGAAGTCTGTACATACATATTCGGGATATTCCTCGGAAGCAAAAACATAGCGGAATTCAACATAGTCTGAATAGGGTACAAAATCAAATTCTAAAACAGCTGCATTAAAGGTTCCTCCCCCGTTTGAAAGGCTGTTAAGCAAACTATATCCGGGTCTGTTATTGTCAATTCCGGCGTTTTCTCTGTCATTTGGTCCATGAGGTCCATTACGGTTTCCCCCGGCTTGCGTGTTGTGAATTGTACCGGTTGTCATGATCAGCCCTTCCTGAATGCCAACATTGGCATTGGTACTGTTAAATTGGCCTATTGCCTGAGCAGATCCGGTGTAATTTACATTACTTACGGTAACTCCACTACCGACTAAAACATTTTGAACAAGAGCCTGAGGGCTTTGATTACCTGAAGTTACTAACTGCGATTTTACACTATAAGGTAAAAAGGTAAGGCAAAAGAAAACTATGTGTAACAGTAACTTCATATTTTATATATAACGTTTAAAATAGAAAAACGTTGTTAGTTATCGTCTCATTTTCAAAAAATTCACATTTTTTAAGAGAGTTGAGCGAAGAAATTAAATTAACTTAGCATATTGACAAGTAGCAAATTTCGTTCCAAACTTTAAAAATGGTAAACGTGAATTTTATTTCAAAATTACGTCTTTTTTTCCTTAAACGAATAAAAATTAACGGGTTAAATCCTGATTCATATCAGCCCTTATGGGGAGTTGAAGTAAGTCGTCTGGTTCTGCTATCTGTCCTTTTTTTATTTTTTCTTTTATTTTTTGGTCTTAGTATTCTGATCGTGAGTTATACACCTGCCAAGGGTCTTCTTCCGGATTCCGTGCGAAATACAGACAGAGTAACGCTTGAACAACAGTACTTGAAAATTGATTCACTTATGTCGCGTTTGGAGATGCAGGAAAAGTATATCTCCGATGTAAAAAAGATTATTCTGGGTGAGCCGTTAGGTGAAGATGTCCCGGAAGATACTTTAGGGGAAAACACGGCGCAGAATCTGGAAGATGTATCAACCGATTTTTCTGCTTCGGAAAGGAACCTTGCTGAAAAAGTTCGTGATGAGATAAAAGAGGATCAGGGATTTGAAGAAGGTCATGAAAAGATCGAAGGGCTATATTTCTTTCCTCCTGTAAATGGAGTCTTGTCGGCTAAGATGGAGAACGGACATCTAGGTGTGGATGTTGTTACCGAAGAAAAAGCCACAATTAAGTCTGTACTGGATGGAACCGTTATTTTTTCAGATTGGACAAATAGAGGTGGCAGGACGGTGATTGTGACGCACGGTAACGGATACATTTCAGTGTATATGCATGCCAGTGTATTATTGAAAAAAGCCGGAGATCGTGTGCGAGGAGGAGATCCGATTGCTATTGTCGGTAATTCAGGAGAGAATACGACAGGTCCGCACCTTCATTTTGAGTTAATATTTAATGGAAAATATGTTAACCCGCTAAATTACATAAGCTTCAAATAATTTGGCTATTTTTGCACCGCTTTATATAAAATCGCAAATATGAAAGAAGAAATTGAATCCCTTATAGGAGCTTTGAACAATCGTTTTACAGCCCACCCGTGGCATGGTATTTCTATTGGAGATAAATCTCCCGAAATCGTGAATGCATTTATCGAGATTATTCCGGAAGATGCAATAAAATACGAAGTAGATAAGGATTCCGGATATATAATGGTTGATCGTCCGCAAAAGTTTTCTAATCATATGCCCTGTATGTATGGGTTTGTTCCGCAAACCTATTGTGATACAAAAGTTGCGGAATTTTGCGCTGAAAAGACAGGAAAAAAAGATATCGTTGGAGATCACGATCCGTTGGATATTTGTGTATTGAGTGAAAGAAATGTAAGCAGAGGAGGGATTCTTGCTGAAGCTAAAGTTATCGGAGGTTTCCGAATGATAGACGGAGGTGAGGCTGATGATAAGATAATAGCTGTACTAAAAGGAGATCAGGCATACGGAGAGATGTCGGATATATCGCAAATGCCAAAGATGGTAATAGACCGTGTGAAGCATTTTTTCCTCACCTATAAAGATTTGGAAGGAACCTCAAAAAATGTTGAGATAACACATGTTTATGGTAAAGATGAAGCTCTGGAAGTGATAAAGAGAAGTAATGAAGATTATGTATCGAAATTTGGAGATGCAAACGAGCAACTAAAGGCAGCTCTGGAGCGTTTTTTCACAGTCAAAGCATAAGATTAGTAAAAGCCTGGACTTATCGTTCAGGCTTTTTTTACAACCTTTTCACTACTTTTTTCGTCCTGATTTAAGAACCCAAAAAACTCAAAATGAACAAAGTACTACTATCACTGTTTTCAATGATGTCTCTAATAGTGTCTGTTGCACAGACAGATAACTTTGTTTTAGTTGATCATGATGATTTTGAATATCAGGTTCCGGTTTCGTATGTGGTACCGATGTCACTGAATGATTGGAATGAATATCCGCAAAATGACCAATGTGTTCCGGAAGGACAACGTGCATTGTTATGTAACTTCAGAAATGACTACACAGGGTTAGCGCTTAATAAAGAGATAGAGATATGTCCCGGTTCAGATTATTACTTCACCTGGCAAATGGGAAATTGTTATCTGGCTGAGAATAATAATGGTTCGTTTATCAAGCCACATGTTCGCGTTGTGGTCGAAGATGCTTTGGGTACAATATTATTTCAGGATGATTGGGCAAACCTTACCAATTGGCAGACGTATCAAACGACAGTATTTAATCCTGCAACATCAAGTATTTTCTTTAAACTGTATACTGAGATTCCCGGAGCTTCATTTGGGAATGATCTGGTTTTTGATGATCTTAGATTGTATCAGAATAATCCAACCTATAGTTATATAGACGATAATGGGGCAGAAATAGCATTGTGTACGGATGATGCCGCAGTTGATTTAGCAGATTATTTTGTACAACCCAGTAATTCCGGAGTATGGAATGGTCCCAGTGTTCTGACAAATGGAGTTGCAGGGACTTTTGATCCGGCAGCTAATTTATCAGGAGATTATACCTATACTACACAAGGAGCACCTCTTTGTCCGGATACAACCTCTGTTTTTCAGGTTGTAGTGGGGGTGACGCCTCAACTGAATCCTGTAAGTGATGTTGATATTTGTGGAGGATATGAACTGGAAGTGATTCAGGGAAGTGATTTATCCGGAAATGAAGCATATTATACGCAATCCGGAGGAGGAGGAACCCAGTACGTTGCGGGAGATATAATTACTTCCGATGTGACATTGTTTGTTTATGATGAAGATCAGAATTCATCTGTTTGTAATGCGGAAATAAGTTTTTCTATTACGATTCACGATGCTCCTGATGCGGGTGATGATTTTACAGATTTAATTTGTTTGCCATCTGGAACAACAACTCTTACTCTTTCTGATAATATGGGAGTCCATGATAATAATGGAGTGTGGGAGGAGGTAAGTGCAAATGCTTCCGGTAGCTTTGATGCAGCGACTTCTGAATTGGATCTGTTCGCAATCGGAGAAGGAGTTTATGAATTTATTTACGTAGTACCTTCTATCGGAGGTTGTGAAGCAGATACGAGTTATCATACGATTACAATTCTTGAAACACCGCAACCTCAGATTTCATCTTCTGATACGAATATTTGTTTTCCGGATGTCATTACATTTGATCCCGGTACACAGGAAAATGATGGTTTTATATATGATTGGGTATTTGGAAATGGTACTGTAGCTTCTGATGAAAATCCGGTGATTAGTTTTACTACAGAAGGATGTTATACGGTTGACCTGACGGTTAGTAATAATGGTTTTTGTTCTGTGTCGGTTCAGGAACCCAATTTTATTTGTGCGTATCCTACTCCGATAGCTGATTTTAGTATGGATCAGGACTCGCTTGATGCCGCTTCTCCAATTTTGACAGGAGAAAATTTATCAGCGGGAGCAGATGGATATTTGTGGACTTTCGGAGATGGCGGTACGTCAACGGATACAGATCTCAACTATTCTTTTGAAGGAGCAGAGGGAGGGTATTATTCGGTATCTCTTGTTGCCTATACAGATCAGGGATGTGCGGATACAATGACACAAAGTATTTTTATGTTTAATCAGTTTGTCCTTACTATTCCAAATGTATTTACTCCCAACAATGATGGTGTAAATGATATGTTTACCGTCTATGTGGAAGGAACAAAAAGCCTCGAATGGACTGTTTTTGACCGATGGGGATTGGTAATGGCAAGAGGTAAGCAAAATATGGAGCCTAATGCACAGTATATCCCGGTTTGGGATGGGACAGTGGATGGAATGGAAGCAACAGAAGGCGTTTATTTCTTCAGAGTAAATTACGAGAACTATTTTGATGAAACGGGCGTGGAGCATGGAAATATTTCACTCTTCAGAAAGTAACGCTTGTCAATTGATCTTTTAGGTCGTAACTTTGCGCCCGTCTATGGTGAAAATTCGCAATATAGAGTTGGGTGAATTCCCTTTGTTGCTTGCTCCTATGGAGGATGTAAGCGACCCTCCTTTTCGTGCCTTATGCAAGGAAAGCGGTGCTGATCTGATGTACACCGAGTTTATTTCTTCCGAAGGCTTGATTCGGGATGCAGCCAAAAGTGTTGCGAAGTTGGATATCTATGAATATGAGCGCCCTATAGGGATTCAGATTTTTGGTTCTGAGATTGAGTCCATGAAAGAGGCAGCCCGTATTATTGAGAAAACGAATCCTGATATTATTGACATCAACTACGGGTGTCCTGTTAAAAAGGTTGCTTGCAAAGGGGCCGGAGCCGGAATTTTGCAGGATATCCCCAAGATGATTCGCCTTACGGAAGAAATTGTGAAATCTACTTCTTTGCCTGTTACTGTCAAAACCCGATTGGGTTGGGATGATAACAGTAAACACATATATGAAGTAGCTGAGCGGCTTCAGGATGTTGGGATTGAGGCATTGTCTATTCACGGAAGAACGCGGAAACAAATGTATAAGGGAGAGGCAGACTGGACGTTGATAGGTGATGTCAAGAATAATCCCCGAATGCATATACCTATCTTTGGTAATGGTGATATTGATACTCCGGAAAAAGCAGTGGAGTATAAAAATAAATATGGTGTTGATGGTGTCATGATCGGTCGGGCAAGCATCGGTTACCCGTGGATTTTCAGAGAGATTAGACATTATATTGAGACAAAAGAACACTTGCCCGGACCTACGTTTAAGGAAAGGCTGGATAGTACCCGAAGACATTTGGAAATGTCTGTGAAATGGAAGGGTGAAACTTTAGGTGTAATAGAGATGAAGAGACATTACACAAATTATTTTAAGGGAATTCCACATTTCAAAGAATACAGAACAAAACTGGTAACTTCTTTTGATTTACAAGAGGTTCGTGATACGCTGGATGAAATTGAATTGAAATTCTCTGAATTAGTTGAATGATTTTCTTGATTTTCTGACAAGGTAAGATACAGGTAGCCAGCTACTCAGTACTCCAATAATACCAGTGACTCCAACGATTAACAGACTGTCAGTAACAGACATAACTACGGGAAAAGCTTCTCCCCCAGAGTTAGGAAGTGTCAAAAAAGCTCCAAAGAACTGAATGGAAACAATAATGTAGCCGAATAACAGTCCTAATACAATCCCTGATCCGGAAATTAATAACCCTTGTTTGAAAAAGATAGAAAAGATGCCCCTTTCGGTCAGACCTATCGCTTTTAAGGTTTTAAGGTTAGGAGTCTTTTCTATGAATAACATAGTGAGAGAAGCAACCATGTTAAATGTTGCCAACGCAAAAATAAAAATGAGAATACAGAAGACAATAATCTTTTCAATTTTGGATGTTTTATAGATCAATTCATTTTTTTCAAGGTGCGTTTTAATCTCAAAATCACTTCCCAGTAACAAAGCTATCTCTTCCCGGATTTTTTCCAGATTCCCTAAGTCATTAACATTTACGGCCAGGCGAGTTATATCTTTTTCATAACCAAGAAGATCGGAAGCAGCTTCTAAGGGGACAATAAGAAAAGAGCTGTTGACCTCCCTGTTATAATTTACTGAAGCATCAATAAGAAAAGCATCTGATTTAAACGGGTTTGATGAACGCATAATTTTTGCGTCCCGGGAGGGAGCGTAAACAAGAATTCTTTCCGGATTACTTTCGAAAATAATGCCATCCAGTTTGTTGAGTAGACCAATTCCGATATAAGAGCTTTTTTTGTATTCTTTGCTAAGTGTATGCCCCTGAATCAAATGATCTTTGAGTTTAATCATCTCATAAAAAACAGGTTCTACCCCTAACAATGTCCCGTTTACCCACTTGTTTCCATGTTTGATAATAACGATTTCCTCTATCTGTTTAGAGATGTGAGAAACCCCATCAATGTTTTGGATTTCATCTATAGGAATAAAGTCTGCATTTACTGTTTTTCCTTTCTTGGATGTTATGGTGATGTGCGGATCAAAGTCGGAGTAGAGATCATGTACCAAAGATTCTATTCCGTTAAATGCTGATAGAACAATGACCATTGCTGCCGTACTTACCATTAGCCCCAGAATGGCAATCCGGGTAATGATATTGATAATACTCTTCGATTGTTTTGAAAAATAATACCGTTTAGCAACAAAAAAGGAAAAGTTCACTCTACTTTTTTAATAAATCATCAATTTTCATCGCATAATCGAGGGAGTCGTCGATTAGGAATACAAACTCAGGAACTTTACGTAGGTTTTTTAGAGCCGTGGCAATAACACCTCTGATTTTAGATTTATTATCATTAATATGTTTCAACACCTCTTCTGTTTCGGCAGAGCCAAAAATACTCAGGTACACTCTTGCGAATGATAAATCTGCTGAAATACTAACTTTCGTAACTGTCACCATGTTTCCCAAGGTGTACTCCCGTGCGTTGCGCTGAAAAAAAACAGACAATTCACGTAGCATTGCTGTTTCAACTTTGTTTTGTCTAACTGAACCCATGTGACAAAGTTACGAATTGTTTGTTCAAAGTGAGAGAACGAGCTGAAAAACGTATCTTTGTGCGGTTAAACAATAGAGTAAGTGAGGTTTTGCTGATGAAAACAATACGAGAAATATACCGTTACACATTCCATTATAAGGTACAGGCAATCCTGACCATATTTTACAACTTTTTGTTTGTCATTTTCAATCTGGTTTCTTTAGCATTATTTGTTCCCTTTCTTGAATTGATTTTTAGCAACGATTTTCCGGAAACAGCTCCTGTTGCACCTGTCTGGGATGGGGATTTTTTTGATTACAGTTCAGACTATTATACGTACTACATGGAGAACTACCTGTTTGTGAACGGGCAGGAGAAAGCACTGTTGTTTATTTGTATAAGCGTCCTTTCTGCTTTTTTTCTGAAGAATCTTTTCAGGTACCTGGCTATCTATCACCAGTCGCAATTGCGAATGGCTGTTGTGAGGGATATAAGAGATACTATTTTTTCAAAAACGCTTCGGCTACCAATGTCATTTTACTCGGAAGAGAAAAAGGGAGACCTTATGTCTAGGATGAGTACGGATGTTAATGAAATAGAAATTGCTGTGGTTGCTGTTTTGCAGTTGATATTCCGGGATCCTATTGATGTTTTGTTAACGGTTTCTCTTTTGCTCTACTGGAGTCCTGAATTAACCTTGGTGTCTTTTGTTGTATTGCCTCTTTCCGCTTTTGTCATTTCGAGAATTGGAAAAAGTCTCAAACGGACTGCAAGGGAAGGACAAGACCAGATGGGAAGGGTCTTTTCTATTATAGAGGAGACGCTGGGAGGAATCCGTATCATAAAAGCATTCAATGCTTCAGAGATGGTTCGCGGAAAGTTTGCAAAGGCAAACCTGCGGCATCAAAAGTTGATAACTTCAACTTTTAGAAAGAGGGATTTATCAAGTCCTTTGAATGAGTTTTTGGGGGCTTTTGTTATGCTTGTTATTGTTTATTTCGGAGGAAAAATTGTTCTGAGTGGAGAAGGAAACCAATTAACTGGTTCTCAGTTTTTGGGATTCATTATCGTTTTTTCTCAGTTATTACGCCCGATTCAGAGTATAGCTCAGAATATAGGGAATTTACAAAAAGCCAAAGTAAGTCTTGACAGAATTAATCAGGTAATTGATACAGATGAAGTAATCCATGATCCGATAAATCCGCTTGATTTTAATGGAATCAAAGAGGCTATTGTGTACGATGATATTTGTTTCTCATACGGAGATCAGCAAGTAATAAATCATGTTAGCTTCACGGTTCCCCGTGGGAGGACCGTTGCTTTGGTGGGGGAATCAGGGAGTGGAAAGTCGACTTTGTCGGATTTATTACCCCGTTTTTATGATGTCTCATCGGGTCGTGTTTGTATTGATGGTGTGGATATTCGTCAATTCAGGGTGGAAGATTTGCGAAGTGAAATAGGTATTGTTTCTCAGGAGTCGATCCTTTTTAATGATACTATTCGCAATAATATTGCTTTTGGTAACCCGGATGCTTCTCTGGAACAAATTCAAGCTGCTGCCCGTATTGCGAATGCACATGAGTTTATTGAACAGCAGGAACAAGGTTATGAGACGATTATTGGGGACAGAGGAAATAAATTAAGTGGCGGACAAAAACAGCGGATCAGTATTGCCCGTGCAATTCTTAAAGATCCTCAGATCCTGATTTTGGATGAAGCGACGTCTGCTTTGGATACTGAATCAGAGAAATTGGTGCAGGATGCTCTGGAAAAATTAATGAGTAACAGAACATCAATTGTTATCGCGCACAGATTAAGTACTGTTCGTCATGCGGATGAAATCATAGTCCTGCAGAAAGGGGAGGTTGTCGAAAGAGGAAATCATGATGAATTAATCGCAAAAAAGGGGCTGTATCAACGCCTTTGTAGTTTACAGGGATTGAGTTAAATCACGAATTTTTCCGATTAAGTTTTAATATTAACCGTTCATCAATTTTGTATCAAGTTTTTTTGACGGTTTTTGAAATAACTGTATATTCGGCAGCGTAATCGCAAAATAAAATTTAGAATTATGAAGAAAATTTACTTTTTGGCAGCAACTTTATTGATGAGTGC
>NZ_CFIGVI010000052.1:10548-19601 GCF_984588085.1 Wandonia sp. | reverse complement strand
GTTAAGCCGGGATTGACCCGAAAGCCGAGCTGTTTCGAACAGTACTCCAGATCGTTCTTAAATTGTTCTATCGGGTTTTCCGGGCTTTCTTTTCCATTGGTAATGGAAAACCAGTTATTCAGAATAAAGTTGTACGCTGAAAAAGCGTCCATGAGCGCTACGGGCACAGTAAGCCAGTAATTCGGCATGTGATTGGCATACTGATTTTCTATGAATTGCCAGTTCAGCAGGGGAGAGTTGGGTTGTTCACGCAGAAATGTTGCAATTTCAGAGCACTGATCGTAGTAGATTTTTTCCTCTAAAGAAGTTCCGGCAGAAAAGTAATACCGAACCGGAGAAGAAAAGTTGGCTGCTCCCGAAAGGAACTTTTTCATGGTTTCTGTTCCCAGTGGTTCGTTGTTGTAAAATCCACTGGCAGCAATTACCAAGTCTACGTCCGAATTGTTTTGTGCGAGTAAATAATTGGTGAGGAATGCGGTTCGCGAATGTCCGATTAAAGCCAGAAAATCATTCCCTTTGTATTGATCCCGAAGGTGAGGGACAAGTTCATCAAAAATAAAGGAAGACATTCGCTCTATCCCGGAAAGGCTGTCTCCCTTGTTTTTGTGAGCAGAAGTGAAGTAATAGCGGTTTTGCCGCGTAAATGGAACTCCGACAATGATTGCTTCGGGAAATTGTGATTCACTGGTCAGCAAATCAATTCCGTTAATAAGGTGAGGATAAGTTTTTTCATGCTGGCTGTCAAACAGGATGACAACGGGGTAACGCGTTGATGAATCTGAAGAAGCGTATGTCTCAGGCAGGTGAAAATGACAGGTAATGGATTCCTGAAGATACCCGGATTGCAGTTCCAGTTTTTCATCGGAATAATTGTAGTAATCACCTGTCTGGGAATAACTCACAGTTCGGCAAAGAAGGATACAACCTACAAATAATAGAACCCAGTGTATTGATCTGGTTTTATTCGTCATTACTATACTTTTTTAATTCTTCGGTGAGCAAAAAATAGATTTTTTTCGCTCCTTCTTCATCTGCAGCTCCTCCGGCTTTACTGTATAACACCGTTCCTTTTTCATCCGTAATGATAGTTGTCGGAAATCCCATGACCAATTGATTAGTATAAATTTCATTCCGGTCGAGATAAAATTGTTCGAAGGAGAAAGGATGTTGACGGATGATTTCGCTGTGTGTCTCTTTATCATCAAATGAGACGGCAATAAACCGTATGTTTTTGTCTTTAAACTCCTGCTCAATGCGATTCAGCCAACTTATTTCATTCAAACAGGGAGGACAGGACGAGAACCAAAAATTAAACACATAGAACCGGGCGCTTTCCGGTTCGAACAGCTTCGTTTTTTCTCCATCGTAAGTAGTTAGCTCCGAAACAGGTAATTGTTTGTTGAGCCAGGGATAATGGAATAGGGATCTTGCCGACTCATCTGCCTGTTGAGCAGTGAGTAGAAACGGTACACAAACCGTAATGACTAATGCGACAAATGTTTGTTTACAAGTGAACATGTATAACGAACTGGTTTAACCGCAAGTTATTGAAATTCTTTTAAAATGAAACAACCTTGTTGTGTATTTGCATGGCAAAAGAAACTATTGGTTATTTTCTTCCCACCAGAATCAGAAAGGGTCGGTTCACTTTTTGGCCGTCTTTACTTTGCGTCTCTTCTAAATACGTATGACAATGGGTTTCCCGAAAACCTGCTTTTTGGAGAAACACTTCTACCTGTTCTTTTTCGTAAAAAGTGAATTCACTTTGCGTAAAAGGTAGCTGTTCACCAAACGTCTTTTCGACAAAGGCCAGAGCAAATGTTCCACCAGGTTGCAGTACCCTAAAAATCGCATCGAAATGCTGTTGGGGATGTTCCCAGAAATAGAGTGTGTTTGTCGTAAAACAATGACTGAAGGAGGAATCGGGAAAGTGTAAAGTACCTGAACCGTCAACTTGTTCAAATTGTGCTTTTCCTGTCGTTACCAATGGTTGATTGTTCGCAATTGCTTCATCGACCATCGCACGGGAAATATCAATTCCGGTATACGATAAATTCTCTGCTGTTGAGAATAACCCGGGGAGATGCTTCCCGTTTCCAAACCCTATTTCAAGAATAATAGATTGGTTTCCCAATGCGAGACTATTTATAGTGGTAAAGATCATATTACCATTCGATAGGAACATGTTGTCCCCAACTTCTTTTGCATATTCTCCCGCGGGACAGCGTAATTGTTTCGAGAGTTCACTAAAGTCTGTTTTTTCTTCCATGTTGGTGGATTTTAGTCCTGTATATCAGTTAAAAGTCTAATTTATTTTGCGCAGTAGATTCAGCTAGAGTAAGTTTGCGGGAGTTTCGGAAAAAAGCATAAATAACCATCCCGAAAATAACCCAGTCAATGGCTGCACTTGCTATATAAATGCCGCTAACACCATAGAGTGGTGGGACAATAAGTAATATTGGGATGTAAAAGACGACTTGTCGCAAAATACTTATTACAGTTGCTGGGCGCGCATTGTTAATGGCCGGAAACCAAACCATAGCCATAAAAACAAATGGAAGTGCTAACAGGATGCTCATGTAAATACGGAAATCAGTCAGTTGTTCAATAGAAAAGGGAGTGTCGGGAATCATAACTGCCATTACCTGAGAGGGGTATATCATAACGAAGAGCCAAAAGGGAAAAAGGATAAGTAATCCCGTAAATGAAAATAGACGGTAAGCGCTGATACTTCTTCTGTAGTTTTTAGCTCCGTAATTCATTCCCGCAACAGGCTGCAATGCACGCATGAGTCCCCAAAGAGGAGTGTTCAGGAGGATATAGAAACGATTGACCGCGGTGAAAAATGTTATGTCCATTTCGTTCCCATATTTTGCGAGAGCATTGAAGACAACAATATTCTGAATAACGATCATGATCATCATCACAAACCCGGGCATCCCCAGAGATAGTGTTTCTTTCAGTATCGCCTTATCTTTTTTTAGCGACCAAAAAAGTGTCTGGAAAGACGATTTACCTCTGGTATAGTACCAAACGCCTAATAGTGTGTAGATAATCATAGACAAGTTAGTTGCCCAGGCTGCTCCGGCTACTCCCCAGCCAAAGGTTTCAATAAATATTGGTTTTAAGGCTACGTCAACTATCAGTCCGACAGCAATCATCCACGCCGCCGTTTTCATTCGTCCTTCAGCGCGAATAATCATATTGAGAGCTAATCCATGTATCCAGAAAAAACTTCCCAGGATGGTTGCCTTGAAATATTCTACTCCTAAGGTGTGTATTTCACCCCGTCCTCCCATCATATAAAGTAACTCATCGGCAAAAATGTAACACGGTATGGTAATGAGAATAGAAAAGACCAGCGTTAGATAATTTACGGTTCCGAAAGCCCTGTTTAACTTATCTTTTTCATTAGCACCAATCCAAATACTAATCGCAGAACCGATCCCTGTTCCAATTAAAGTTCCGAATCCTTGCGCGAATTGTGCCAGTGGATAGGCTACACCAACTGCAGCTAGAGCTGTATTATCGATGAGGTGACCGACGAATATGCCGTCTAGAAAATTGTTCATGCCATACAATACCATGGCAATAATCGCTGGCCATGACATTTGCCACATTACGCGTGGCATTTTTTCCGTTAGGATAATCTGCTTTTGTTTGTCCATTTTTGGTTTTCTAAACTGATTCTTTCTCTTTTTGACGATCTTGTACGGATTGGTCTTCTGCCACACCTGATTTCCAATACGAGTAGGCATAAAGTTCTTCCCGTTGCCAACCCATTTCTTTTCGGAGATAAGAGCGAATTTCTTTAACAGAAGAAAATTCGGCTGCAACATACGCGAAGCGGTTCTCTTCGGGTAATACAAGTCGTTTTGTTTCTGCTGCCAGCTTACTACCCGCCTGAGGATTTGAATTGTGCAACCAAATAAATTCAATCGCTGCTTTTGTGGAAATCACTTGTTCATCTTCTTTACCATGAACTTCGATCATGCAGATTCCTTTGGCCCTTGGAGGCAAACTTTCCAGGATTGCTGAAAGTACCGGAAGTGCGGTCGAATCACCGATCAACACATAATTTTCTGTTTGGGGATACAATTCACCTTTTCCGTCTTTCATCAGTACACCCAATACATCACCCTTTTGGGCGGAAATTGCCCAGGCAGAAGCAGGGCCTTCGTCACCATGTGCGACAAAATCAATCCAGATTTCGTTGGTGATCAGATCAATCCCACGATGTGTATATGTACGGATAGAAGGTCGGAGTTCTTCAGGTGGTTGAATCCATTCCATTTTTTCGTAGTCTAAATCAGGAAAATGTATTTGGTTTACACCTTTCGGCGGGATCATAATTTTATTATTGACACCTATTGTTGTATTGGCAAATTGGGGAACATCTTCTCCGGTGAGGAAAATGCGGATATAGTGCGGTGTGATGTATTCTTTTCGTGATACATACAGTTCTGCCCGAATAGTTGGTATATTTTGTTTACTCATGACTATTTAATTTTTATTGAGTGGATTAGCAATTCACAAACCGACAGTTGTAGTCGCTCGCTTCAAATTGAATAGTGGGATGTTTCACATTATATTTTTCGGCAATACTGACAACTTGTTGAAGAATAGAGGCTTCTTGTTCGGCATTTTTTTCTTCCAGCACAATATGCAGGCTCATTACATGGTAATCTCCGTCCATCGTCCAGATATGGACATCATGGATTGTATGTACTCCGTTTACTGAAAGAATTTCATTTTGAATATTTTCTACTAGCACATCATCCGGAACTGCCTGGAGAAATATTTTTGCTGATGCTACCAGATTAGGAATTGTACGTGAAATAATAAAAAGTGCGATAAGAATGGAAAGTAGTGGGTCAATCCAATACCAACCTGTAAAATAAATAATAGTGCTCCCGATTAGTACGGCTACCCAGCCCAGTACATCTTCCAGTAAATGGAGCATAACGGCTTTGGAGTTGTTTCCGTGGTTGCGCTCTTCTTTGTAAATGCGCCAGAAACCAATCCCGTTTACCACAATTCCGATAACCGCCATAGCCAACATGAGTTGATCATCTACTACTTTGGGAGAGAACAAATCCAGAGCTGATTTTACGAGCATAATGGAGGAGCCGGTTAACAGGAATCCGGATAAGAGAATAGCGGAAAGTAGCGAAAAGCGTTTAAAGCCATAACTATAAGTTGGGTTTCTCCCCTTTTTGGAAAGTTTTTCAAGCCAGACACCACTTCCGATAGCAATGGTGTCTCCAAAGTCGTGGATTGCATCCGTGATGATAGCTGTTGAGTTGGATAAAATTCCTCCGACCAGTTCCAAAACAGTAAAACTTGCATTGAGCCAAAAAGCAGTTTTCATTCCGTTCCCGGTCGAGTGGTGGTGGTTGTGACTGTGATGATTATGTTCCATATGTCCTTTCTTTACTAAAAAATTCCAGTACTCTTTTGAGAGTGTTGATCTATAAAGATCGGAATTTTGAAATGAATATTCAGCATTGTAATTCCATTATTGTTATTTAGTCTAAATATAAATTACATGCACAAATGTAGCTTTTTCTTTTAAAAAAATGAGCTGTGGGAATAAAAATAGACTGGAAAAGCGAAATAGCTAATAAAGGGAGTTAAAGACAGTTTTTGCACGTTTTTGTTATGTGTAATAAATTTTTAAATGATTGGTTTAATGTCGTTATTATGGTTTGTTTGGGGCGTTTCTAGTTTTTTAGTGAAAAAATAGTTACAATAAATTTCATCTTTTTGTAAAATGTTTTTATATATTCGTGTCGCCAACGCGAGACTAATTGGAATCAGGTAGAAAGCCCGATCCGATAGTTAAGACGGTAGTAGAGTAGTTCTGCCACTCCGGCGGAATGCAGTTGTTTGTGGATCAGGAAGACCTAGAAGGTCTTCCTGATTATTTACAGGTTTGTCCGGTTATTCTATCGCTTTTTTCCTACTTCGAAATATCTAGTATATTTACCCGGATGCATAAGGGACTGTACATGAAAAGAATCCTGCTGTTTTTTATAGTATTAGTTGGAGGAGTAATTCAGAGTATTGCTCAACCGGATCTGCATCAGAAAATTGAAGACGTTTGGTCGAGGAGGTATGAGAGTCCGGACAGTGTTTATCAATTGCTTTCCAATTACACAGCAACAGCGATTCAGGAAAGGGACAAAAAAGAAGAAGCCCGTTTGTATTCGTATTTAGGAGTCCTGGAAGACCTGAAAGGAAATTCGGACAAAGCTATTGAATTGTTGCTACAAGCCATTCGCATACAGGAAGGGATGTATCCCGAAGATCTTTCCTTTTCATACAACAATCTGGGCATCGCTTATTTTTATCAGTACAATTACAAGAAAGCATTGGAATATTATACCCTTTCGTTGGAAGAAGACCGGAAACGGAGAGATCCCCAAGGTGTGGCCGGTACGTTGATTAATATCGGTGTTGTGTATACGTACATTGATAGTTTTCCTCAGGCACTTTCGATGTATCATGAAGCGAGGGAAGTATACGAATCACTGAATGATTCTTCCGGAATAGCGAGCGTACTTAATAACATAGGGAAACTTGAGTTTGCTGAAAAAGAGTACACAAAAGCAATTCGGACGTACGAACGATCATTGACGTATAGCAGAAACCTGAGTAATCCGGAAATAAAATTTACCACTCATTACAGTCTGGCCAATTGTTATTTTGAATCCGGAAAGATAGATCTGGCAATTCTTCACACGAAGAAAGCAATTGAACTGGCAGAGAAAAGCGGGGCACGTGAACGGTTACAATACGGGTTTGAAATGTTAGCAGGTTTGTACGCCGGGAAGGGAGAGTATAAACAGGCATATATCCATCAGAAAAAGTACACAGACTTACGTGATTCATTGGTAAATGAAGATAAAAACCTACGGATTGCCCAAATGCAGGAATTGTATGAGTCCGAAAAGAAGGACAAAGTTATAGCGCAGCAGGAATTGGAAAAACAGGAGCTGGAGAAAATGCGTCAGCAAAAAGACCGGGATCTTGAGGAAAAAACACAGCAACGCAACTTGTTTGTGGGAATAACACTGACAATATTTCTGTTGCTGAGTATTCTTTATTTTGCGTACCGGGTCAAGAAAAGAAACGAAATTCTGCTTGAAGAGAGAAATGCCGTAATACAGGAAAATCTTCATCAGAAAGAAACGATGATAGGAGAGGTACACCATCGTGTCAAAAACAATCTGCAACTGATTAGCAGCATTCTGGATCTTCAGGCGCGTAATCTGAGTGATGAAAAAGCACTCAAAGCGATTGAAGACAGTAGGTACAGGGTGCAATCCATGTCGCTGATTCATCAGAAACTGTATACAAAAGAGAACATTAATGGTATCCGGATGGACGAGTACCTGAAGCAGTTATGTGAGGGTATTCTGCAATCGATGAACAAGAAACAAACCATTGTTCTTAGAACAGAGATTGAACCGGTAGTACTGCATATTGACACGAGCATACCAATAGGATTAATTGTTACCGAAGTGGTTACCAATGCGATGAAATACGCTTTTCAGGATAGAGATTCAGGTACTATCACTATCCGGTTCCGGAAAAAAGGAGAAGTGTTGGAGTTGATACTAACAGACGATGGCGTTGGTATGGATAGAACAACGCCGGATTCTACTTCGACCTCGTTTGGAATGAAAATGATAAATTCGTTGTGCCGACAATTGAAAGCAGAGCTGACTATTGAAACGAACAGCGGCACAGCATTCAGGTTCAACATAAAAAAGTACAGAATAATTGAATAATTCAACACCCATCCGAATCGGTATCGTAGAAGATGAAGCTCTGATCGCAGATCATCTGGCACAATCGCTTGAAGATTTGGGCTACCAGATTGCATTCATTGCCGATGAAGCGGCTGAGACACTGGATCTTTTGCAGGCAGATAATACGATTGATTTATTGTTGCTGGATATTAATATCCACGGAGCTTTGGATGGAATAGATTTAGCCAATCAGGTGAACAGGTTGTATAGCCTACCCCTGATTTTTATTTCTTCAAATACGGATGCAAAAACACTGGAACGAGTCCGTTATACGCGACCGGCCGGATTTATTGTGAAACCCTATACATTGAAGGATCTGGAAACTACAATCGGAATCGCTTTATTTAATTACTACGATGGAGAAATGGGAAATGAGAAAAGTGAGTCACTATCGTCCGTAAATTCATCTTTTTTCTTAAAAGATAAGCATGCATTTGTCCGGTTAGATTTTGGTGACATTTTGTATGTGGAAGCACTGGATAACTACAGTGTTATTCATACAGGGTCCGGAAAACATATTGTCAGTCAGACCTTAAAGAGTGTTGAGCAAAAATTTTCCGGAAATAACTTTATGCGTATTCACCGTTCTTTTTTGGTTAATCTGGAAAAAATAGAAAAAATAGAACCTAAATCTGTAACAATCAGCGGGAAAGAAATTCCACTGAGTGAATCTAACAAGAGTGAGCTTTTGCAACGGGTAACCCTTTTCTAAATAAAAAAACTGTTACCAAAAGGCAACAGCTTTCTGTATTTTTGTTGAAGTATCAGAGTGAAAGTTCTACAGCTTCACAATTATTAGCCGTATAATTTACTGTGCCTGACCAAATTGTGAAACCTCCTTGATTATCCACACGATAAGAATATCCTTTGTTTTTTGCAATTCCGAGATCCTTTGTAACGGTTACTGTTCCGTCTGCTCCACAACTCGGTGCTCCCGTCCAGAATGTTGAAGCAGCTGATGATCCAACGAGCTCATCATTTACGTAGTAAAGAAGAGAAGTTGTACCTGTCAATGACAAATTTTGGGATGTTTCCTGTCCATGCCAAAACACAACGCGTCCCTCGTATTTACAGGAATTATCATCTTTTTTTGCTGCTGAATCATAATTTACAGCGTTAGCATCAGTGCAGCCTTCTTTTTTACAACCTGTGAGTGCAGTAGTACCGGCTAGTATCAGTCCAAGAGTAATCAATTTTACTTTTTTCATAGAGTAACTTTATGTTTTTGATTTGTGC
>NZ_CFIGVI010000052.1:0-10448 GCF_984588085.1 Wandonia sp. | reverse complement strand
AAGAGTAATCAATTTTACTTTTTTCATAGAGTAACTTTATGTTTTTGATTTGTGCTAGTCAAGATACTAAAATCGTAGAAAATACTTTGAAATGTGTGTTATATTTTTCTTTTGTAGCTACAAAAGTGAGCTATTCACATGCAAGTGTAATCGTCCACATGGTGCTCATACACGATCAACAATCGTTACTTTTAATTAGTTATTTACGTTTATCGGCTTCAAATCACCATTTGGTGTCACCAAAATATATTCTTTATCAGATTTAGCTTCTTTCTCTTGATAAACCCGGTACTTTATTTCATACATAACCTGAATGACGGGTTCCAGAATTGCCGGGTTCATTACAAAATCAAACTCCTTGTCGATGATTGGTTGGTAATAAAGAGTTGTCGCTTTATCAGCTTGATTTATGTTGGCTGATTTCTTCAGGTTTAGGGAAGAAGATGAATAAGCCTGATACGACTTGTACATTTCGACAGGATAAACGATCCGGTAATCATCTGCTATCTGTTTTTCATGCGTAGTTAAATCAGTTCCTAAAATCCCCTGAAAATTCGCAATTTTTTCGGAGAGGATAGTCTTGGCTTTTTTCATTAAATCCGATTTTGTTTGCTCCAGATTGTTCGAAAAGTAATCGACACGAACTAAATCATAAATCTCTGAATTTGTACAAATTGAAATTAACTCATTTAGAAAATCAGGGCTTTTATATTTGACATGCAGGTTTTTTTTCAGTTCAAAACCCATAGGAATTTCATTGTAGGTTTTGCTGCTGAAAATCTTTTTCTCTACTTCATATTCATAAACAGGTACAAATGAAACCATATCAACATACGTTTCAATATCCGGTTTATTGGATATTTCACTCAAAACCGCATTCACTCTTTTGTTCAGTAGTTCATTGACCTCAGTTGTTGTTTCACCTACTTGGGTTACAGTAAAAATCGCAACATAGCTGTCGGCTTTTATGTTTGCCAAACCTTTTACGCTGATGATGAGGTCAGAATTACCGCTCAGACTAACATTTATGTTGTTTTCCGAATACCGTACCTGATTTTGATAGTTTATATTTCCCGAAACTTGTCCAAATAGGCTATTTCCTATAATAAGCAGACAAGCTGTAAGTTTAAGTGTATTCATTTTAGTTGTTTTATAATTAGTGTCAATACCCGTGTGTCTTATTATTTTATCTTCAAACGAATTCCCTTGCTGTGCGAAGTAAACTCAGGAGCATACATACACTGAATAGTTGTAATACCGTTGGAGAAATCTCCTGCAAGGTTGGCGCGTACATCGTATTCAAAAACGTAGGTTCCTTTACGCAGATAATCAATGAAGAAATTGGTGGCAGCATCACGCGTACTTTCGTAATAACCAATGCCTCCCTGGTATTTGTATTGAGAGAATACATTAACCGGTTCGACACCTGCAGCCCTCATGTCTTTCATGTGGACATACTCCAGATCACGATCCGTGCGAAGTACAATACGTACCCGGATCTTATCTCCCGGATTTAGCGTGGTCTGATCCGAAACCGGGGTCATTACTTCTCCGGAAGAAGTTCGTTTTACCAGGAATAATTTCTTTTCGAGTTGCAATGGAGTCGCGTGCGGAGTGATTTTATCCAGATCCTCAAAATACTGCCAGTACAATGCTCCCCAGCTTACACCTTCTGTTGTACGGGTTACTTTTACCTGCCCCATTTCCGGACGGATCTCTTCGCCTTGCCAACTGGTTTTGAAATAGCCGGTTCCTGCTTCTGATTGTTGTCCGGTTGCAGATGGATCAACCCGTTTTCCGCCCACTTCAATCTGAACGGTTTCTTCGTTGGCAAGAAGATCTGTTCCACGCATCAGCAAAGCATACACTGCGTTTGCCGTGGCTTTGGTTGTTTTCCAGTCAGTCGTTTGCTTTTGCTTTAACAACCAGACTTTCATCTCTTCTACAGCAGCGACATCTTTCGTAACTTCATCAAAGGCCTCAATCAACAAAGCCTGTGTTTCGATAGGTGCCTGATACCAGTAGTAACCTCCGGCGTTATCTTTCCAGTACATTCCCATTTCATCACTCATGAGGGCACGTTCTTTTAACGAGGCAAGTACCTGTTCAGGGAAATTCTGAACGGCAAAACGATGAGCTGTCAAGGCGATCATTGCCTGCGACTGAATACTGAATTTCAACCAGTAACTCTGCATTTGTTTCAGGTAGTACGTGTGCGCTTCCTGAAGTTTATCAGTAACCGGAATCTCGGGGAAGTAGCTACGTGCATACAGGTACTGTAGCTGAGTTTGCGAAATATGTTGTTCCGTTAAATAGGTCTTTGGATTGTGTTTTTTAACACGTTCCAGATCTTCTATGATACGTTCATCCAGATACCCTATAGCTTTACGTGTCATATTCCATATCGTATGGTCTTTACGGACATCTTTAACTCCCAGACGATCCAGATGACCAAGACCGGTTACGATATGTTGCGTGATATAACGGTTTTCCGGCATCCCGGGGAACCAGGGCCACGCACCATTGGATACCTGCATTTTTTCCAGTTTTCGGATGGCTACTTTTAGTTCTCCCGACATACGGTTCAGGTCGAATAGTAAACCAATCCGTTTTTTTCGCTCCGACTCTTTATGGGCGCTCATTACCCACGGCGTCTCTTCCAGCAGGAGTGATTTTAGTTCCTGGTTTTTCTCCAAATTGGACAAGAATGCATCCGGAGAGCTATTTTTCCAGGTATCAAATACCTGCTTGATTTTCGGGTTAGAATTAGCCACTTCTGTAGCCAATGCGTTGGCGTAATAACGCGTGAAAATTTGCTCGGCACATTCGTAGGGGTACTCCATCATGTAAGGCATTGCCTGAACAGCATACCAGGCCGGATTTGAAGTGTATTCCAATGTCAACTGGTAATGGCTAAGCGTATTGGATTGCCCGGATTGGAGGAGTTTATCAAGCGTAAACAATCGGCTTCCTATTCCTTTCGAAGGTAATGGAAGACTTTCAGTTACTAACATCCGGTTGGATAATACAGGAAGCGCATTTTCTTCTCCGTCACTGAATTGACCGGCAGTTGCAGAAACGCGATAAACAACAGCACCCATGTCTGAAGGTACGTTTATCTTCCACGCAAGTAAAGCGCTTTGTTTTGCTGTTACGGAGAATGAAGAGGTGTTTACCGTCAATCCAAAATCAGGTGTTACCGGTTGCATGGTTAATGCGTCAAACAGTTCCAGTTTAGCAGTACCTTTCAATTCTTTGTCGGAAAGATTAGAAACTTTTGCCGTAAACGTCATTTGATCCCCTTCGCGCATAAAACGTGGAGGGTTAGGCAAGATCATCAAATCTTTCTGTGTAACAATTTCTTCGGTGAGGAATCCCGTTTTTAAATCTTTGGTGTGTGCCATACTGATAAACTTCCATCGCGTAAGTGCTTGCGGAATAGTAAAGCTGATTAGAACTTCACCCTTATCATTTGTTCGGAGGTGTGGATAGAAGAAAGCCGTCTCGTTCAGGTTCGTACGAATCTGAGTCGTCGGTGAAGCAGCGTCTTTGTCATCATCTTGTTGAGCACCGCTATTTTCTTCTTTACTAATGAGTTCTGTCCTTCCGCCTCCATCTTCGTCTCTTTCCGCCTTTTCCCGTTGTGGAGCGGCAGCGTCTGCCATAATAGAAACTTCTTCCAGTTCTATTTTTCTGGTTTCACCTCTAAGAGAATAAAGATAGTGTGAGCTACTATATCCGAACCAGTTCAAATGAGGGAACGGACGTTCCGCAGGGGAAAGAATTTTGTTCCACTCGTTTTCGTATATATATGCCGTTTCCGATCCGAAAGAAGTACTGGACCAGGCTGATCGGGGATAGAATTGCCCAAATACCGACATAGAGAAGGAATTGGCTGCAAACTGATCCAGAGAAGCGTCATACATAGCAGCTAACATTTCTGCTGCTACTTTTTCGCCTTTAGGACCTTTGATTTTTACTTTCCATTCTTCTTTCTGTCCCGGAAGCAGTTTATTCCGGAATGTCTCAAAAGTGACATCCAGTTTCTTATTGGAATGCGGAACCAGTACACTGAATTGCTTGCTGTAGAAAACCCCTTCTTTAACTCCGGAAAAACGTACAGCAAAGTTCCCGCGGTGTTCTTCTTTTACAGGAATGCGGATCACCTGCTGTTCGTTGGACAATACGATTCGTTTTTTAAAGAAAACGCCTGTTTTACCTTCTGCTTCAACGAACACTTGCGTAGCATTGGCAGCCGATGCAATGATGAACTCGGCAGTTTCTCCCGGTTCACAACTCGTTTTTTCAGCATGTACCCACCAGAATTCGTTTGTAGGAGCTGTCTTTTCGCCTGTATCGTACAAGGTGAAATAGGTAACGGTCTTTACCTCTACGCCAAAGGCATCAATCGACTTTGCTTCGAGTACGTAGCGTCCGGTTTTCCATTTTTCCATTCCGTTCAGGTGAATTGAATCACTTTCGGCAGTTGAAAAAGAGGTTGAGAAGACTTGTTTCTCTCGCTTCAGGTTTTCCGGCAAACGTGCTTCCTTAAAATCATCATACGGAAACTGTTCGCGAAGTTCGCTTTCGGAAAGCTCCGAATAATCGGTTAGATATTCCTGATTGGGTTTAAACAGTTGACCCGGTTCCGAAAGTTTATGAATGGTAACAGTTCCGGTTGCAGAAACTTTTTGTCCGTTTAGATTAGTACTTTTTAAAGCGAAAACAGAGCGTTTCGTCCGGTTGACGGTTTCGCTGATTCCGAAACTAAGCTCCATCGCATGTTCTGCCACGGAAACTGTTTGGGTGGTGGACTGCGTTTCTCCGGTAATATCCGTAACATCTATCGTAACCGTATAGTTATATATGGGCGAATACTGGCTTTGTGCTTTTGGATCTTTTTTGGCATCAAATACAATGGTAAACTCACCTTTATCATTCGTTTCCGTACTTCCGTTTGTAATTTCCTGATCCGGACCTCCAAAATAGCTTCCACGATAGAACTTCCATACCGGGTAGCGCATAGTTCGGGTAACACGATAGCTTACTTTGGCTCCGTCAACAACCGATCCGGCAAAGTTTTTGGCTTCTCCTTTTACGGTTACTTTTTCTCCGATTTTATAAGCCCCTTCAAGGGGTAGGGTACTGACCTCAAATTTGGGTCGTTTGTAATCCTCTACCGAAAAATACACCGCTCCGCGATTTGCATCTTTGATATGCATAGTTCCGTTCAGCATACCCTTAGGGGCTTCAAACTCTCCGCTGAAAGAACCAAAGGCATTGGAAGTATACTTCATTTCAGCCACTTTCTGATAGTTGGCATCGTAGAACTCTACCTTTCCGGTCGTGTTGGGTTGTATTTCATGAAGATCTCCGGTATGCTTCATCAGTATTCCTTTGAAGTAGATTTTTTGTCCCGGACGATAAATTTTACGGTCTGTGAACAGGTTCGTGGTATACTTTGTCTGCTCCTTTTCTTCGTATCTGCGAGACAGATAATGACGGGTGGCGTCAGAGAATTCATCTTTTCCGGAACTGACGTGGATGTAAATATTTCGATACTTTCCGCTTGATTTTAATACGGCACTTCCCTCGGCGTCAGTGGATAATTTTTCTGCTTTTTTCAATTGATAAGAACGGGAAGAATAGCCGTAATTGTACTCATAAACCTGAATAGTAGCTCCTTTTATGGGGGCTCCTGTTTTTCGGTTGAGAACAGTATATACTTTGTTCCCATCTGTATCATCTTTTGTTAGTACAGACAATTCGGTAGCATAAAATCCGGCATAGGCGATGGCATTGTTCTTTTCCCGGAAGTCAGCAGTTGGAGAGCTTAGTAACACATAATGTCCCTGAGCTATTTTTTCAATAGCTGTCAGTACCGAATGATTTTGATAATCCTCAAAATCTCGTAATTGTACAGACCATGATTTTTCAACCGGAAGTTCGGTCAATTCGTGAATCAACTCTTTTCCGTACGTATGGTTTTTAATGAAAAAGTCCCAGTCTATTCGGGCTATGCGGAAATAAAGGGAGTCGATGTTCCGATAATTTATTTTCAGTTTATTGGAAGCTCCCGGATATATAGCGAGATCCGTTTGAAGTGTAACCTCTTTGCTGAGAATCTGACTTTTTAGAGCTGCACACCAATTGGCTCCGGTAGCCTCCGGAAATTTTGTGATGGTTTCTTCGCACAATTGAAGTGCTTTTTTCTTGTCCAGACGGAACGTGTCATTGTCTTTTGTATACGTGTCCCCCCGTTGATTCAGAAAAAGAGCAATGTTATAATTTGTCTCCGATGTGAAAGGGTGACTGGGATATTCTTGAGCAAGTTTTGCCAGAGCTGCAAAATAGAAGTTCTCTTTTTCGGGATGCGTAGAATGAGAACGGGCAAAATTCAACCGGCGAAGCGTGGTTTGAATGCGTGTGGATGGTTCCTGATCTTTACTGTGAAAACGTGCCAGATCACGATGAATAACAAAAGCATAATAAACCGTTGCCAGTGAATCGGGAGTTGAAAATTCCAACTGTGTGAATACATCATTTGTTGCAAAATGTCGCGCATCATTAACGGTAAATTCTTCAATAGGACGATGTAACTGGAAACTGGCTGATTCAAAGAAATTCAATGCCTCATAAGCGAGAAAATCATAAAGTGTTGGCAACAGTACCGGCTTTTTTTCTGCATTAGAAAGTATCGGGCTGAAGTTGTCTATCCGAATGCCTTTCAGGGTATCCGCTGCGCTTAACGAAAGCAGAAAATGATCTCTGACCTCACGGGAAAGTTTTGTCAAATCCCATGTACGAATATCGGATTGATCAAAGGATTCCGTCGCCGTGCGATTCATAAACTTCCAACGATTATTCTGGAAGTAATTCCAATACAACTGCGCTGTAACCGAATGAAGAATTTGTTTCAGCGGAGCTTCTGCTTTCTCAATACGTTGTTGCATTTGTGCGATAGCTTTTACCTGATCTTCTTCTTCGAAATACGAGCTGAACTTCACGATATGAATCAATGCTTTGACCTGTTCGGGAATATTCTTATCCTGCCCGGCTTTTTGGTCAATGGTTTGAACCACCGCAAGAGCGGATCGGTAAAGACCCTTTTTTTCAAGTGAATCTGCCTGACGCCACAGTTCCGAATAATCTCCCTGAAAATTCATTTCTATTTTGGAAGGAGCCTCCGAATCAGCGGGATTCATATCCACGATGTCCTTTTTACACTTGTTGGACATTAATAACAGAGAAAAAACAATCGCTACCAGCGAAAATCGGAAAGAGAAGCTTTTCATATCAATCAGTTTCGTTTGTCAAAGTTACACTATTCTTGTTAGTATACAGAAATCATGCCTAAGTACACCTGAGAAACGGGAAGGTTCATTTTAGTAATTCTATTTTTGTACGTACAGCACATATAATCGTTTATGTAAACTTTATTTTACTTTTTTGGTGCTGATTTTTAGTGTTTTGAGAAAAGAATACTATATTTGTCCGCAACTAATTTTTTAATGTAATTACAACTTAAACGGTATGAAACGAATTACCTTTTGCCTTGTTTTGTTAACGAGCTGTCTATCAATTTATTCTCAGGAGAACACTGCTGAAACCAATCCGAAATGGGATCGTCAGGGAAATGCAACAGATACAAGTGACTTTATCGGAACGATTAATGCGAGTGATTTAAAAGTAAAGACCAATAGTGAAGAGCGGTTGCGGATTACTTCTTCGGGAAATGTAGGGGTGGGTGTCCAAAATCCGTCTGAAAAACTGGAAGTAGACGGAACGATACGTGCACAGGAACATCTGAAAGTAGACGGGAATTTATACGTTACCGGATCGGCAGAGGTTATGGGACAGGTGCAATTTTTTGATACGTTATACCTGAAAGAGGTTCCGTTAATTGGTGAGAAGGATATCCATCCGGATATAATTGTGAAAGACAGTAATGGTATGGTGAAGCGTATGGTATATTCCGACTATATCGGTTTGCCGTACGAACCCCGTCTTTGTTTCCACGATACAAGACCGACATGGGCTTCTGTTTCTGCTGCACAGTTAGGCGGAGGTGAGTTTGATTTAGGGAATATATACACAACGTGTGCGAATGTTGGTATTGGAACAAATAGTCCGATATTCAACCTGGATGTTGCCAAGAGTGGTCGGTTTAGAGAAAGGTTACTCATAAGTAGTGGGAACAGTCCGGCAGCGGCTGATTTACATGTGCGCACATCTACTACAAATACATCTGCCCGCCTGCTGCTGGTAGAAAATGCTGAGCGTAAACTTTTGCAACTGGATAACAGCGGAATGCTGCGGGCGCGCGAAATAAAAGTGGATATGCAGAATTGGCCGGATTACGTTTTCAAAAAGGAATATACTTTGCTTCCCCTGCATGAAGTAGAGTCTTTTATAAAGAAAAACGGACACTTACCCAATGTTCCTTCTGCTGAAGAACTGGAGGAGGATGGATTGAATCTTGCCGAATCCAATCGTATGTTAATGGAAAAAGTGGAAGAACTGACCCTCTATTTAATTGAACAGAATAAACGCATAGCTGAGTTGGAAAAGGCATTGGAACAATCCGAAACAAAATAGGTAGTTATGAGATACTTGGGCTTGTTTATTTTCTGTCTGACGACGCTCTCGATGCGTGCACAAACGGACACGATTTTTACGGATGACTTGCGAACGACCATCCAGGAGGTTTTTAGTGAACTGGATGAAAACACATACGATGGCAAACTAATAGAACGGTCATTATCTGATTTCCCGTATGTATATGAACAGATACAGGGGAAATACGATCAGACACACAATGCAGTGACATGGCTATTGATGCTGGATGCAATTATTGATGCACATGTAGATACGACAGAGATCGTTTCAAAAGCAGATGTGGTGACTTCGATTTTTGATTTTTATCGGGAAATGGAAAGTATTGATCCCGGACCTGATGTGGATGAATCCCTGACCGTTCCTTTTTCGTTGGTAATCCACAAGGTTAACGCATTTGATTCAACAATAGTGGCGAATGGAGGAGTAATAAATAATAACGGTAAGCTACAGGCTGTTGTTCCCGAATCGACACTGTATCGGGAGGTTACTTTAAAGAGCGCAGCAGCTTTGGAGTTTTACAGTGACAATGGATTTGATAAAGCCTATCTTAAATATGATCCGCGTTTTGTGTCTACCAGCCCGGATATTGAGTTAACCTCGATCCGTATTAACACAGGAAGTGGTTTTATGCCGTTGGACTCTGTCAATAATCAGGTAGAATACTACCGGTATGCAGATTCTTTAACAGCACAGGCTGAGGTTTCTTATTATGATGATGCGGTACTTGTCGTAGATACGATCAGTTTTTATCTTACGCTTGATGTCGGTGCTACGAAAACGGTTTCTCCCCGGGCAGTAGACCGCTGGGATGCTAAATACACGTTCAGAGGTCAGGAAATTGATTTTCGCGTGGCAATTAAATATGGGTGCGGCAACGGTAATAAAATAAGAAGACCGATTATTATAGCACCGCCTTACAGACCAACTATTCAGCCTGTACACATGAATAAATACTACGACCAATTTGATTTCAAAAGCCTGTTGAGTACGCTTTCGGAGATGGGGTATGACGTCATCTTTCTGAAAGAAAGACCGGGTAATGCAAGCATTGAAACAGCGGGTCGCGAACTTTCAAGGTTTATTCGCTCTATCAATATCCAAAAGGCGGGCAATTATCCCGGAGAACACTGGGAGAACATTTTGATGGGCTTCAGTGCAGGCGGACAGCACGCCCGGTATGCGCTGATGTTGATGGAAAAAGAACATATGCATTACGGATTAGACCATCACCATACGCGGTTGTATGTTCCGTTTGATTCACCCCACCATGGAGCTAATATTCCCATGTTTGCACAGGCGACTTATTACGATTTGGATCGGAAAATGAATTTACTTGCGATGATAGCATACTCCTATTTAAGAGACGAAGGATCAAAGGATATGGCATTTAATCACATACTAGCAGGAAATTTATCGAATACTTCCGGAGATTTCTGGGATATAAATGCAGCACCTACTTCTGAAAGACTAAATCTCTTAAATGAATTGGAAAACGGCTTTACACATTATTATACGCATACACAGGATTTACGTAAAACGTTTCCTGCTTTTACGAGGAACATAGCTGTATCTGTAGGGAGTTATGCCAGTAATTATACCGACGCATACGGTCTGAATCCCGGGCATCACCTGTTTAGTCAGGATAATATGTTTTTGCCTACTTCTTTCGGTTTCATGCACAAATTCAGAAGGTTGTATGCTTCCAAATATGGCAATCAGCAGGAAACACTGAATATCCATGATGTTAATGTGCTTTTGGGAATTATACCCATTACAACAAAACGGATCTACAGAACCAATGGATTGTATGACCTGGATATGGCACAGGG
>NZ_CFIGVI010000051.1:0-19638 GCF_984588085.1 Wandonia sp. | reverse complement strand
TCCACTTTTCAGGTTGTCGGGAAGTCCTGTGTTATTTGGTTTGCGTTGAAGTGGTTTCTCTTCCGCTTTACTTTTCAATTGAGAAAGATCAAACTTCGGTTGTAACAGTTCCTCTTCTTCTACTGATTGGCGTTGCGTGATCCTATCCTTATACGCCTGTAAAACTGTTGGTAACGTACTTTGTTTTCCCGGCTGACTATTTTCCGGTTGGGACATGCTTTTGTATTGGATCGTTGTTTTCATACGCTCTCTTTTTATCTCCAACTCACTTGAATGGGTTTTTCCATCCAACTGAATTTTGTTGTTTTAAAATTCCATGGGATATTATCCAGTAAAACATCAAATGCTTTGCTTTCAACAATAAGGTCTATTTGTTCTTCCTGTTCTTCTAACCTTCCTTCCCGCTGTAAAAAACCTTCCCGCAAACCATCAATCGTTTTCACTTTACTCCAGTGTTGAACTACTCCTTGTAACATCCCGTCGGTTACCTGCATTTCTTCTTCCGTCAGTACAACTGAACGCGGAACAGGAATACCCGTTTTAAACCCTACCAGAAGTTTATTGAGTTGCAGTTCGTGTTCCGGAAAATCTGTGGTTCCAAAAACGGCATACTGCATCAGAAATAGTGCTTTTATTTTTGTCTCTCTATCTTTGAACTTTCCTTTTTCCGTTAACTCTAACCGATTGAAAAGGCGTGGAAGAAAAGGAGCCAAAAGAATCAAGCCGGCATTGTAAATAAACGATAAGGGAAGGTCTCCGGATTCTATCAGAAGGTCTTCTTCCTGCAATTCTTCCGAAGTCACATCCAATAACTGACTTTTCTTTTTCAGAGTTTCCTTTAACAGATCATCTTTCTCTGCCAGTTTCAGAATTTGTTTTTCTAATGCTTGTTGTTCCTTACTTGTTCCTTTCAGCAATAATTCTATAATTATTTTCAATGCAATGTCTACTGTACTCAAACGATCCGGATACGTCGACAAACGCAACAAAATTGTTAGTATAAACCGTTTGTCTATTTCCTGTTGAAAACACAATTTTACAATCTGTCTCAACTCTTTTTCTAATCGCAAGACGGGTTCCAGATACAATACAAAATCAGGTTGTCGGACGAGTGCATTAATCAACCTTTCAGTACGGATGTCCTGTCCGAAGTACCGGATCAACAACTGCTTTGCCTTACGCTGATTTTCATCGCTTTCTTCTCTCAGGGATTCGTCTTTATTTTTATCCGTCACCTCCGTTTGGTTCACCTTCGTTTTGTCGTACAATTCTTTCAGTACCTGCGTCAGATCAAAAGGTAGAGTGAATGCTTTATTTTGTAGTTCTGTATAAAAAAGAAGGATCAGTTCTTCTGTTTTTACGTTGTGATGCGCCGCAATTTTCCGGATTACTTTTTCAACGAAATACCGCTTATTAAACACCTGGTTTTTGGGTTCAAGTAACACACTATGGATAAACTGCCATTTAAGGGCTTTGTAATTTCCGGCTGTTTTTCCCTGTAGAACTCCTTTGTTTTCCTGCCTGTCAATTGATTTGGCATAAGAAAGAATAAAAGCACTCTCTTTCCGGTATAGCGTTATGATTAGTTGTTGGTGCTGACTTTCGGTAAAGTTACCGATCAGTTGATTTCTCTTTGTCTCGTCTTTGATAAAACGCTGTAACTGTTCACGCGCTATCTGTGGTAAGCTTTTGTTGGTAAAAAGATATTGTACGATTTCCTGAGCAGATTGTTCAAAAAATATGCTTTTTGTATTTATTACTTCTTTCTCTTTTACTTCCAGATAGATTTCCCGGAGGAGCATTATGAGCTCTTTATTCATCCCTTCTGCGACTCCCTGCTCGTACAGGTAATACAATACATCCGAATCTTTCAGATTGTAATGCGCCGCCACTTTTTGAATAACCCGCCAGACAAAATGACGCCTGTTGAATCCTGTTCCATTATTTTCTAATAATACGGGGAAAATAATTTGCCACTTCACCAGTCGGAATTCACCTCCGGCTTTCCCCTGCAACATGCCTTTATCTTTATGTTGCTCCAATTCATGTGCATAGGTTTTTACAAACTCATGTTCTTGCGGCAGTAATTCTTTTACCAATCCCAATATCTGACGTTCTTTAAGCAATTGCAGAAAGTGGTAATTATCCTCTTTTTTCAGTATCCGAATCAATTGTTCTTTCTGGTTTTGGCTCACAAACCAGGCGGATTGTTCTTTTCCTCCTATTCTGAGCAAGTCATATAACTTTTTCCAGTCCGTTACTCCGCTCTCGATCTCCTTCTGCTCATCATCCCTGAGTGTTTTCAACAGTGTCATCAATTCTACCGGGTATCCGGGTTCCAGATCCGGACGGATGAGGAGTAAATGCAACAGATCCGAATAGGTCATCCGATACCTTTGTGCCAATTGCTGAATCGTTTGTTGCAGAAATACTTTCTTGTTGAAAAAAGAACTCCGATTCGTCAATAACCAAGCATAAACAACCTGCCAAACTGTTTTGTGATAAGGTGTCTGACTGATTTGGGGAGTTTGTATTTTGCGATGCCGGGATTGTACGAAACGCACATAAGAAATAACAAAGTGACTTTCTCCGGAAGCCATTACCCTGATACCTTCTTCCAGTGCTTTATCTTCTAACTGAAATACCAATCGTTGTTGAAGCCCTGTGTAATGACCATACGTTTGCAAGAATTTCCGTAGTGTTCCGGACTCATTTTTTGCCACGGAAATAAATAATGCATTGATATCTCTGCTATCAGAAATGGTACTCCACGGAAGAGAACCATGAAGTAAAAAATGAAACAATAAAGCGGATTTTCTTTGATGAATTGGTGTCTTTCGAACTGTTTTGTGTGCATCTTCATAAAGTTGTTTCAAAAGAGCGTTTTCCAGTTGTTCTTCATACATTCGTAAGAAATGTCGGTTAAACTCACTTTCGGAAACCGATCCCAATTCCAATTCAAGAGAATCCAGTTCAATGTTATAAGAAGGGTCATCCAGTTTTGTCAATATTTTATCGGTTGACTTTTCCAGGTTGCTGATCCAAAAATGATCCCATTGTCCATAGAGAGATCGAAAAAAGGATTCGTTCTCACCTAAAAACCGGAATACTATTTTTTGCACCTGATTCATATTTCTTTTGCTGTATCTTTTACATGTGTTAAAAATGCCCGCAAGGCGGTTGCATAGGTTTTTTCATCAGAATTATTCTCCTCTGCCAACGCTTTTCTCCACCCAAAGTAGATCAGATGAAAATTCTCGTGTGCTTCCGGATGTAGGTAATACAGGGTGATTTGTAAATGTGCCGGAAGTCGCTCTCTCAACATGATCTCCGTTCGTTCTGTTCGTTCATTTTCCGAAATGACAATAGAAACCTTGCTGTTCTCTTCCGAATCTGTTCCGCCTAAAAGAATATGCTCCAACAGATAAAATGATTGCATATTCCCTTCGTTTTTTATTTTTCGGAGATATGCCAGAAAAAGATGAGTCATTTCTATCAATCTTTCTCTATCCGAAAAAAACAGACTCATATTGATACCTATCTTTTTTTCCGGGTGAAAGAAAACCAACAGATACTCATCGGATGCTTCCATAATTTTATAGTTCTCGATTTCTGTTCCGTACACCAGAAAACTTTCGAAAAGCACACCATACCAGACCAGGTTCATGTGTAGTCGCAAGATACCAAACCACCTTTCTTTGTTGTAAAGAACCTTTCTGTCAGGAACATCTGTAAAGCTTATTTCTTCCGATATGTAATCCCTGTAGGGGCTCAGGAGAAAACGATAGCGATCAAAAAAATCTTCGTCCGTCAATACCCGAACACCGTCATAGTGTACAGGACGATCCGACACTTCATCTCCGTCAATGGTTTCTATCAGGTGCTGTATAACCGGAATACTGTTGGGTTCAAATATATTAAGTGACCGGAATCGTGCTTCATTTATCTTAGGTAATGACTGTAAGAGAAGCGCTCTTTTTTTATTCAGTTCCGGAATGTTTTTCTTCCCGAACAGGGTACGTGTATCTTCTCCGTATATGACATCTAACAAATTCAGGTAGCGGAACTTCTGTGTATGGTAGAACATTTTTTCCTGAATTTCTTCAACAACCCGCTGTCTTTTAGCAGGATTTACAATCCGATCACCATCAACGATGGAAACCTCAGGTAATCGCGTTGCAGGAATTTTTTCCGAAAGGTCAAATAATTCAGAAACATTTTTTGCTTGTTGCAACTGATCAGCCATCAGTTGATCAAACATCAGGAGGTACGCTTTCAACTGTAAAACTTTGTGTACATATTCCGTGTTTTCCTGATTGGGGATCCCTCTTTCTCCTATTCCGTAATTCTCCGGAAAATCATTCTGAATAGTATGGTAATTAGCCGAAAACGGTTTTATTTTATTCTCAACGGTCTCTTCATTCGTAAATTCCGGAAACTTATAAGAAGATGTGCGTCTGTACCCTTTGTGCAGTTTTCCGTCCTGTTTATTGCGTACACAAATACTGTATATGTTTTCACCGATATTTCTGTTCTTATGGTACGTTCTTTTTACTGTACGGATAATTTCATTCTCCTCTTCCTCATCTATACCATCATATCGCGGAAAGAGGTCTATTTTATACTTTTCAATCTCTCTATCAAACCTAACCCGGCACTGATACAGGATATCAGCATGTTCTTTCAGAAACAGTTCTTCGTAGTCTTCAGTAGTAACAATACTTTTTCGCACCTTTTCTCTACCCGTTTCCGGAGATATATTAACATATATGTCCTCGCGGGCAAAAAGTCCTTTCTGGGCAAAATCTTTATCCTGATCGGATGAGAAAAGGTACGATTCAAAAGGAAATTGTAAACGGTAGTCCAGATCATACAAAGCGTAGTTCAAGTAGTCGGAAATGGTAACTCCCGGATCATGTACATTAAAGTCAGTCCATACCTTTCCACTAAGTTCCGCCAGTCGCAACCGGGTTCTTTCCTGGAGTTCACTATAATAGTTTTCGTCCTTCTTACGCTTTTTCAGATGCTGTTCGTTCATACTTATGCAGGTATGTGATGTGACAATCTATTGGCTGTGCCTGTCCGGCTTTGTATCTCAGTCGGGTTTTAATCTGTAAACGGCAAGCCTGGTTTTTTCCTTTTTTCCATCTCAATTTTAGTTTATGCCCGAAGAAACCAAAATGTGATTGAAGCCGCCGGATTCGGTTATGGCTCCCGTAACAATTGGTTGCCCATGCCATTAAAACAGCATACTCTCCCGATCCTTTTTTCCCACAAACAGAGGCCATTATTTCCATCGCGTACATTCCATACAGGTCTCCCGTAATATCATGCCATTTTCCATCTGCAACAGGTGTAAATTCGGGAGTAACAGAAGTTCCTCTTTTTATTCCTCTGATTTCAATATCTCCTAAAATTGTTGTTTTTGGAGCATTCAGCAGAATGGAAGGTTCTCTATCTCCCGTTGAATTATCATGTGCATGTTCCTGGGTTTTCCGCTCAATCAGCAGATCTTCCGCATCGTTAATTGTAAATATCCAGGATGGTGGAACTCCTGACTTTGTACACAATGACAGTAGTGTATTACTATCGTTTTTTGGCGCGAGTTTTAATCCGTCTTTTGCATCTTTCGAGTAGCCGTCATCAAGAATGTTAACTGCCGAATCAATTAAATCTCTGAACTCTTCCTGTGAAGGTCGTTTTCCATCACTAAAAAAATCTTTCAATATTTGTCTGCTTCGTATTGCCATATTATTTCTTTTTTTGGACGATAAAACTCTCCCCTATTTTCATTTCATGAATCCCGAATATATCCGGGATCGCTTCTCCCTTCCTGTAGAAAATATGATCATTGGCAGGAATAAAAACACTATGTGCCTCAGTGGGATAAATTACGGTTTCAGAATCACCTTCTCCGGGTTTTTTATACAAGAAGTCGTGTAACACGAACTTTTCTCTTTCCTTCTCAATACGAATTGCCGAAAACTCGGAAATCTCTATTTCCGAACCAAATTCTTCATGAATGGCATGGTACATTTTCTCAAGGTCAATCACATAACCAAAAGCCGGAAGCTCCCCGGTATAGCGCCAGGGAGCAATGAATTGGTTTAACCTTTCTGTGAGTTGTTTTCTTCGTTTCACTGAAAAGTATCCCACCGGTTCAATTCTGCAACGAATGATTACTTCCTCGTAAACCGGATTAATCACGTTGATTCTCTGTACATAGGATGAAGTAATTCCCCGAACGTATTTTTCAATATAAAAAAGTAAATGTGGTGGTGTCAACGGTCGTAAAGGATTACCAAAAACCCCTGTGTTTTTGGGGAGCACTACCAGATGAATCCCTTTATCTCTTTTTCCTCCCCTGTTTACAATGCATTTTACTTTGGCTACTTCGGGAAACTCCTGAAGAATAAGTCGTTCGTAATCTCTTGGAGTAACTGCTCGCCCCTTATGGGTGGTATACTCCGAAATTCTCATCAACATCTCTTCCGCATCTTCCTTTTTTCGTCCCCCGTAGAAGGGTGAAATTCCTGTAATTCCTCCCAGTTCCGGAATAAGTGTATCCTCCGAGAGTTCCCCATTCTCGCTATTGATCTCCGTCCAATCTTCCGGATTCTCTGGCAGGGACATTTCCAATCTGGCTGCATTTACGAAAACGGCCTTTAAATCCGGAAAAACTACATCTTTTACATTGTTATAACTAATTTTCAACCACAACAGTCCTCTGTCATCATACAGATGTTCGGACAGGACTTCAGGAAATTGCAACTGAATTCTTCCACTGATCAATAACGCAATTGTCTCATCTTTACAGATAAACGAAAGCGGCATTTTTTTCCAGTTTCCGGGATTACCAATATACATTCTGATCTGTTTCAGCTCCTGCCGCTGAAGGTGTAATGAATTATTACATAAGTCTTTATATTCTCTTGGAGCTACTTCGAAAAACAAATTAACTAACATCCCGGGGCGAATGTTTTCCAGTGCAAGTAAAAGACTCCGGTCTTCCTGATCGGGCACAAAAGAAATTGTCTCCTGCTGATAGTTTTTTCGGGACACCACGTTATCCAATGGAACAATGGGTTGAATCATACTCACTCCCTTTCCGGTTCCGGTCCGAATGTCAATACTATCTTCCGCTTCATAATCCAGCGTAATTCTTTTCAGTTTAGGCTGCAAAGGAGGAAGTACAGAAGGGTATTTTTGTTTCCTCCTGCTGTTTTTCATCATTTGTTCTGCAAATACACGCCGATGTACCGTCTCTCCAAACCCCATATCCGGTCGGGTAAGTGTAAAGTTCAGAAAACCGTGCCGGGATTGGAGCGAATATTCATACTCTTCCTCCTCCTGACCAATAACGGGCATTTTTTCAACATCAATAGGACCAATACAACTCCAGTTTATCAGTTTTTTACTTTCTTTTTCCGAAGAAAAAAGAGGGAACTCATATTCTCCCCTCACTTTTCTCCATTGAAAATCGGAAAGATACCTCACAGAAATTTCGAATGAATCA
This sequence comes from Wandonia sp., assembly GCF_984588085.1. NCBI lineage: Bacteria > Pseudomonadati > Bacteroidota > Flavobacteriia > Flavobacteriales > Crocinitomicaceae > Wandonia > Wandonia sp. The sequence goes on along the minus strand of NZ_CFIGVI010000051.1, from coordinate 12,122 downwards.
TTCGTGATGTTTTCTCCGTACCCATCATAATACCCTTCCATTCCCAGAGGATTTTCAGGAAGCTTTTCCCAAAAGAAGTTAATGTGAAGATTTTTTGTGTCTTTCACATTCATCTCATAATTACCAATAGTAAACCATGCTCCTTTTTCTGATGCTATTCCAAAAGGAGAAAAGGGTTTTGAATTATCAATTTTACCTAATTCATTATATACCTGTATATTGCTTACAGCTTCGACTTTCGTCTTTATATGAACCTGATTCAGAAGGAACTTTTCCAGAGAGGATTGATGACTGTCAACCGCATCGTAATTAATATAAAAGTTGATTGCCGGGTAAGCGGATTCGAACTGATGTACTTCATACGTACAGGGTGCTGTAGACGGAAAAAAATCCGGTAGCCGAAAATCAACAATTAGCTTTCCTTCTTTTTCGGTTACTGTATAGGTTTTTATTTCCTCCCAGCCTTCTTCTGTGCTGATTGTAAGTTGAAAAACGGCATTAAAAGAGTTGATTTTCAGTTCTTCTTTCCATCCGGGATTCCTAGGGATAAACGTAGTTACGACTGTTCTGCTTCCCTCCCGAAGCAGTAATACCGGGGAGTTTATACGTATCCCTGATCGGCACATCCTTTTTTGTTTCGCAGTTACAACAGCATCCTGTAATTCAAGCTCTGTTAAAGAAAGGGATGTAACCGGATAAGGTTCTTCCTTGTTTTCTTTTTTTTTGTTTACCTCTAAAAGATACAATTCTTTGATCCGAATTGTGTGAACCTCCGTATCCTCTACCAGTTCATAATAAGCTGTTTTGTTATTTTCTTTATTAACCTTGAATCTCGTGTTTTTGGGAATTGTAAACGATTCTTCTCCGGAGCCGTTGAACATAACCCATACCTTATCTCCTACTGCCGGGAGTGGCTTTACTTTTAATACTTTTTGAAGATACCAGGCCGGGTACTCTTCCCAACGTGTATTGAATTTTTCCGTCGTCGCCGAAAGGTTCTCCAAAAAATTGAGCAGTACCGCCAAAGAGGGCTCCATTTCCCCCTTTTTTATTCTTTTTTCAAGGTTTTTATCTACTTTTTCTCCTATAATACGGGTCAGGAGTTGATCAAAATGTCCTTCCGGTTGTTTCCCATAATTGCTGGTAGTCGGGTGGAATTTCAGAAAAGAAGCTATCGAAACAGATTGACGTAACAGTTCTCCGAGCTTGTTATCCAACAAGTCCGGATACCGAAGCGATGAAACACGCCTCCGCCTGTTATCATTACTCAATCCGTCGTTATCCCACATTATAATTTTTATTTAGCTCTCACCCTCTCTGAAATAAAAAGGAAAGACCATATTATCCGGGCTGTTTGTAGCATTAATCAGGTATTCTATCTGTATCCACAAAATGCCGTCCTCTTCTTCTCTTATCTCTATATCAATGTTGGTTACTGTTACTCTTGGTTCCCCTTTCGTGACCGCCTGTTTTATCGTATCAATAATCAGTGTCTTTTCAGAACGGTTCATCTTAGAAAAAACCCATTGACGGATATTACACCCGTATTCGGGGCGAAAAACCCGCTCTCCTTTAGTAGTAGTAAGTAAAATCCGAAGACTTTCCTTAATATCTTCCTCTCTCTCTGACAACTTTATTCCCAGGTTATCAAAGGAGGGAGGAAACTCCCAGCCTATACCTAAAAATGCTTTGTCTTTCATTTATCCTCCTATCATTACCGTCATACAACCAAGTGCTATGGTTCCTCCATGGGCACATGTGTCTCCCATTCTTGCTGCTGGTTTACCACCAATCATTACAGTCGCCGAACCTTTTACTATACTGTCAGGAGGACCAACACAAACACACATGTCTCCCATGACTGCCGCAGGCAGTTTACCAATCAGCACTGTCGGAACTCCCGGTCCCGAAACCGGACCTCCGACATGGGGAATCGGAGGAAGACCCGGTGTTACCATCGGGCATACGTGCATATCTGTTATTCTAGCTGCCGGCTGCATTGTTTATTCTCTCTTTATTAATTAATCATGACCATCGCTCCTTTTACAACCGTTTGCCCACCTGCAGATAATTCTGCCGACGCACTCCCCTTTCCTGTAAAAGCAATGTCTGCTTTCGCTTCTATGTTGGCCCCTTTTAAGTTTACTGCTGACTTGCCTTTTATATCAACACTTGTTCCTGCATCAATGGTTACATCTGTTTTGGCCTTGAGCGTGATCCCTTTTGCTGACTCGATAACAATTCCGCTATCTGTCATTTCAATTTTGTTACTATTCTGATCCGTTAGCTTTATACTTTTACCATCATCACTGATTTCAATGCTATTCTTTCCCGGAGTGACAAGTGTTATGCTCTTTTTCTCTTCCTCAAACTCCAGTTTCATCTGCGATTTGGTTACGATACTCCGAATATTGTTTTTCTGGTCCGGTGTATTTGCAGGGGGAAGTTTACTACTATACATACTTCCCAAAATCACAGGCTTATTGGGGTCATCATCTAAAAAACCCAGAATCACCTCATCTCCGACATCTGGCAAAAAGAACGCGCCGTATTGATCACTTGCCCAGAAAGTACTCAGTCTTGCCCAGACTTTGTTCGGATCTTCACTCTCAAACAGGGGAACCTCAACCTGAATGTTGTATTCTTTTAACGGATCTTTATCGATCTGTACTACTTTCCCTATTTGTAACCCCTTTATAGCAGAGGTTTTGTCCTGTTTGTTTTTCTCTTTTCCGGAGCTGCCTGTTACCGATGAACCATCATCCGGATATCCCATACAAGCGGTAGTCAGCCATCCACCGTCTTTCATTTCGTGCTCTACCGCTCCACAATAGGCTGTTCCATCAAAATGTCTGCCCACTTTCTCGACTTCAACAACCGAACCAACCGTTATTTTTGCTGTTCCTTTGCATACAACATCACCCTGTATCCTTTTCAGATTTGTTTCCTGTAGTTTTGCTTCTGCCCACTTTTTCAGGCTTGCATCATCCGTATATTCACTGGTCTGAAGGGTCAGCTCCTGATCTCCCATTTCTTTGGCCAGATCTGAAGGTGATAAATCTCCCTGATCATTTTCCGAAGCTTTGTCAGCAACTACCCGCATGAGTTTTTGCTCCTTACTGTTCCAGGCCAATACCTGAACCTTGGAAAGCTGTTGGGAGGCCTGCATTTTTCCTTTGATACTAACAATGTTATCCCCGAAAGTAAACTTGAAAACCGGACTTCCGGAAAGTACCGGTTTGTCTATCGTCATTTTCTTTCCTTCGGTGATGATGCACAGACCATTAGCTGTAATCCGTTCAATAAGAAAATCCCAATCAGTAGTATTATATTGGGTAATTTCATTGTGTTTGGTATCTGCTCCTGTCACCGACCCTTCGATTGGGCTGTAGTTTCCGATAATCGTATTCGCGATTTTTTTATCATCAACTTCTGTAAATACATTGGTTTTCGACACAAGAGTAGACAGGTACATATAGTCCCTGCATTCCACTTTCAGCATTGCATCTTCCTGTTGATCAATCTCCAGATTCTGTGAGATAATGATCCCCTCAAAGACCGCTTCTTCACTGGTTGTACTCATATAACCGGCTTCGATACGAATAGAATTACCTGGCGTAAACTCTTTGCTTTCGCTATCCGAACTCTCTTCTGCCTCGATCTCACTCCAGGCCTTAAAATTCAGCTCTGCTTTACCAATTTTATTTACCTCTTTCCGTACCCAGGCTGAAATCAACCCATATTTGGTATCCAGCTCTTTACCGTTGATGTATATTTTTATAGAAAGAGCACCTTCTTCCGGTTGATCATCGTAAACTGACAGGGCCGTATAGCTTGTACTCTCTTCCATAAGTTATTTATTTACGTGATACCGGAGGAAACTGTACGGTAGTCCCCGGTGGGGTATTGCGAATACTATCCATATCGTTCTGAGCAGCTACTTCTACACAATACGATGCATCTCCGTATATTTTAGCACAGCTCGCTGCTAATGTATCCCCTGACTGGAAAGTAACCACATTAGCTGTTTGAGAGACTGATCCTTTAAAAGAGCTTTCTTTGAAATATCCCACAAACGAAAGAGATATCTTTACTCTTAGAGGAGTCCCGTCCGGGGCAAAAAGCGTGTAATCAATGTCTATTGATTCAGCTCGTCCATGAAAGATAATAGTTCCCCAAACCAGTATAACATAACCCGGCTCTCCCAAATCTTTCTTCTTTTTGTATATCGCTTCCTCCATTTGATCTATTCGTTCCTGAATAGACATTTTGTTATCGGGCACGACACCTGTATCATCCATGTATATGTCAAAAGAGAGTGAAGATGGCTCATGATGTTTGTAGCGGGCAAGATGCTCCTCCCTTCCCATCGCCTGAATTTTTTCATAGGAAATTTTCTTACCTATTTTTACAGACGCCGGGTTAATCTGGGTAACAAATTCAGCATTTTGTCCACCATCATATGCATTTACTATCTTTATCTTATCTGCCATTATCGCTCATATTTTCTCAGGTGCTCTCTACGCAGGTATTCTTTCACCTCACGCATTACTTCCCTTTTAATAAGCACAAGCTGATCATTCTGAACCGAAGTGGTTTCCGGTTGCTTTTGAACGGTTGTTTTCACTTGTATTTCTTTTATGACTATTGGCATGGCACACGTTCAATTGTTGTATATGTAAACTCCAGTGTCTCAATCAGTATGTTGTTCTTTTCCGAGTCCAACGGTTCTGTTTCCCATTTTACGGGGTAAGCATTGTGACAATTCCAGGAGTACAACGGTTTCCCGTCTTTTTGCAGTAAATTAATTGTAATAGAAACTGTAGAAACAGGGAAAGTCAGACTGCCGTTAAAGAACGTGGACAACCACTTTACGTCATCCTGATTCAACGGTTTCAGTGCCCGTTTCAGAACCAGGTTTCCATGCTTTACCTGCTTGGGAACAACATACGAATAATCGTTGTTTCCTCCTTCTGTAATGGTTTCTGTTTCCAACTCTGTTGTCAAACCAGAAACCTCTTTAAAGGAGAATTCTGTTCCCTGCATCAGCACCTGGAAATAAAACGCAACGGGGAGTTCCCAATCCTTTGCTTTAGCAGCCATTCTTTCCTGTTACTGTTATCTATTATCAGCCATTTTCAATTGTGAGCCCTTCGTGAGCTACTTCAATTGTTTCAACTGCCACTTCATTTCCGTCAGACTTCATGTCTGTACCGGTAATCTTCGTTGGCCAGGCATTATTCAATGTCCAGACCATTGTCGGGTTTCCTTCTTCATCCAGCAAACTGATTACCACTGTTTTTCTTTCTATGGTATTCATCTTGATCTGGCTGAACCAGTCCCAAAAAGCGTTGTCTTTAACGAAAACACCTTTTTTCAGTGTCACATTTCCGGTTTTCTTAATTCCGGGCATTTTGATCGTAGAAAACTCTTTGCTGTTTCCATGTCTGTATTCTATGATCTGTGCTTCGATATCCAACCCGGATACTTCCTGAAAAGCGACTTCCGCATCTCCAAGTTTTACCTGAAAGTAAAACTTGGGTAAGGGCCATACATTATCCTGTGCTTCTCCTGCCATAATTCAATGATTTATAATTAGTAATTTGTAGTGTTAGCTTTTTTGCATCTGCTGCTGGAATGTAATCTCAATAAATTCAGCCGGACGTACTACAGCAACAAGGATCGTTATGCGCATGATTCCTTCCAGGATATCTTCCGGAGTCATGGTTTCTCCCAATCCGATATGAACACTGAACGCATCATCCGGGCTGGCTCCTGCCAATCCTCCCCGTTTCCAGACTCCGTTCAGGAAATTGCTTATCATACTTCGTACACTCACCCATGTATTTGCTGTATTCGGCTCAAAAACAAAAGCTTTTGTTGCGTTTTTAATAGACTCCTCAAGCATAATCATCGTTCTTCGTACGTTCACGTACCGCCAATCGAGGGAGTTTCCGTCCAGGGTTCTTGCACCCCAGACTTTAACTCCTTCGCCCACAAAATAGCGGATAGCATTAACTGCTTTCCCATTTAGTGGAACATTTAAATCCTCCTGGTCTGTGTGTGAAATATTCACGGTAGGGCTGGTCACGTTGGAGAGACTTATGTTTGCAGGTGCTTTCCACACTTCTTTCGTACTATCCACGAGTGTGTAAATTCCTGCCATGGCTGAAGCAGGTGGTAAGAGGTTAAGTTGTTGAAGCATTGCCTTTACAATTGCAGCGTAGATCGGGCTTTGTTTCGAAAACACCTTGTGCAGGGTGCGTTCTTCATTGGGGTCGACTTGTTTTTCGTTTTTAGTTGCGGCAATAACTTCTTCTAGTTGTGATATATAGGTTGTAAGATATAAGGAGTGTACTCCTAATAAAAGTTTCAAGTTGTCCCAGCTTTCCAACATGTTTTTGTAGCTCACTTCGTTGTCTGCTACAATTGATGTATTCAGCCAGGGATAGTATGCAGCTCCGAAATCAAGAAACTCAGTACCAATTGCCTCGCGGAAATTCGTTACTACATCTCCGGACTCATCACTTCGGTCTTTGTATCCACCGTATACATCCAATAGAGCTACCCTGTTTTTCATATCTGCTCCACAGTGTTTTAATACTGTTGTCTGGATGTCGTAACATTCCTGAGCCTCTTTTAGATAAGTGGCTTCCGGAACCAATACTATTGTCGGCTCCTGTTCTTTTAATAAAAGAGCCACTCCTTTTTCCAGTTTGTCCTTTTCCAGATCTTCCTCGTAGTTACCGACAGAAACGATATAGCAAGGACCACCTCCGTTTGCAAAAAAGAAACGCAAGTGATAGTATAGGTTGTAATCATCTTTTCGTGCAAGGTCATAGTATAGAGCAGGAATAGTTGCACTATTCACTTTTACTATTAATTCTCCGATTGCATTGTCTACAGCAACTATCGTTTCGGTGGTAACTTCGTCTCCGATCTGACCAATAATTTCACCAATTCCCTTAACGATTTCATTATCGTCACCGTAGGCTTCTGTCATGCTCTCCTGAAAATCGGTTACGATTCCTTTCAGTGCCTCTACTGATTTGGTGACCTTTTCCTTTGCTGCATTGATAAGCGGTTCATATTTATCCGCGTTTTCCGAATCTTTTTCAGATGCAGCTGTAATTTTTTCTAATTCGGTAACTGCTTTCCGAACCGCAGGAACCAATCCTTTACTATAAGAAAGTGCTGATTTAACAGTATCCTTATCAATAAGTAAGTCCGAGCTTCCTTCTTCCAGTTTGGAAAGTTCGAAGTTTGGTGTTGGCGCTCCACCATAATAATACTCATACTCGGCAAGAGAGCTGATTCTCCAGGGAGTGTTTTTGAGTGTTTTATTGCCATTCTTCGCGAATTTTGTATATCCGATAAAAGCCGGGACAGCAGTAGCAACTTCGACAACGGAATTGGGGAAAGCGTTTTTTTCAACAACATATACCCCGGGGGTTTTCATTGCACACATAACATGTTGATTTTTAATTATAATTTATTAAACCGTATAATAGGCTGTAATTGCTTTTTTGGGATTGTATATGGATGCACTTTGCGGTCTGGGCCTTAGTACATTGCTCAATACAACACGCTCTCCGAATTTTGACTTCTCAATCATTCGTAAATTAAATGCGCTTTTCTCCGTTAGTTTTACTTTGTCTTTACTTAGAAACTGTAACACTTTTTCTCCGTTTTCCCATAAAATAATCTGGGGACTATCAAACTCTACCATTCTTCTGGCATCTATTAGCGTGAAGTCTTTACTCAGGCTATTCTTTGTGGGAAAAACGATATATTCGAAATATTTTGAAAGAGAACTAATACTAACCGTCACTTCTTTTCGCTCTACAGCAATGTCAATTCTTCGGGGAATCCCTACTGCTTCTTCTACAACTTTGCATCCCTGGTCAGTAGATGAAACCTGCTCCGAAACAAAATAAAATGTGTTGTTAAGTGGCTTGATCGCAAAACTCAAAAACTCGTTGTCTTCCTTAAAAAATTCACTGGTTTTTGTGGAACTATACAAATTCCAGGAGTTATTCATTCTTTTGAGCTGGATGTTATACTTTCTTAAATACATCGCCGTCTGATCCTCAGGAATCAATTCGACCGGTATAATTGAATCTCCATAGTATTCATGTTTTACATGAACTGACAAAATGCAACTATATTGATCAAAAGAACTCATACATTAACCTCCCTTCTGTTTATTGAAGAATCAATTTGTGTAATGGTATTGCTATCGATGGTAATGGTTCTGACCTTACAGATTACAGATGGGTGATAAGATCCTCCGGAAATACTCCAGACATTGGATAGTTCCTGTAGTGTCAGGTTTACTGGTTCCAGCGTGAAATGTGTCCCCGACTGTTCAAAAAACAAAATTTGGTTTTCCTGAAGAACTTTCAATGCATGCGTAATTAGCTGTAGCGCTTCCTCGTATTGCTTCTGCGGAAAAACTGCCGAAACGAGGATATATAGATTCATATTCCACGGAGGATTGCCTTTGCTACTGAATTTATCCGAAACATTTTTCTTTGTAAATGCAATCCCGGCAGAAGTATCCCGCTCCATACTGAGGAGTGAAACCGTTATAGCTCCGTCAGTAACATTATCTTCAATCGGCTGAATCTTAACGATATCCCTGCTAAGATTAAAGTCCCGCTTAATCGTATCATTAAGAATTTCCGAAATATGACTTACTACTGCTGCAATCATTACAAAAAGGATTAAAACACCTAAATCTTGTGTTATACAAATCTCCTCTATACTCTTTAATTGACTACAGGTAAAAACCCCTGTTTTTATAAATCAGGGGTTTCCTGCTATGCAGTTTTGTAGAGTAAATCAATGTCCGGATATCCGAAAATTTCTCTTTTTCCTTTTCCGTTTATACTTTATGTAGGTAAAAACCTTTGGCAAACATTGATTATTCTTTGTTTTTGCGTTTAAAATCTTATTTTTGGATAACTGCAATTTTTACGGAGTAAAACAAATGAACTATGAAACTAAACAGCTTTTCGGAAATAACCGATTGTATTCAGTACTGGAAATCTATCAGAAATGAACCGGAAAAGGTTCTTAGCTACCTCGATCAGGGAAATGCTTTTTATTTCATTCCTCAGGGAGAAAAAATAACCTCTAACTTTCATGTTTACCCTGGAGTTTGTCCCAAAACAGACACTATGTATATGTTTCTTATCCCTGCAGAAGACGATAAGAAAAGTAGTGATGAAGCTTTATTTAAAGCTATCATACAAAGCGTAGTAATTAAAACCGTTGGGGGAACACCAGAGATCAGTGAGCTGGATGCCAAAAAAAGAATCAGTAACTGGAATACAAATTATAAGCAATGGGTTCCTGAGCAAACGAAAACACCGGATGGTTTATTTCTTGCTTTTAACCTTCCTTCTTCTTACATGAAGGCGTCATGTAAATACGTTACTTACTTTGCTCTGAGATTATCCAATGAAGAAATAACCGGTTATCGGGCAGATCTTGTTACGGTTGATCACGAGGAAGAAAAGGCCCGCTTTTTTGATACCGTGCGTCCGGTACCTCCTTTTGATTCGGAATACCCGGAAGCCAGCTTCTATTTGTTAAGCTGTTAATTCGGTAGATATCGGTAATCAACAACGGAATCATGACCTTTTTCAGGTTTTTGAGCATATCGACTTTGTCAGTGCCTATTTTGCTGCTTTTGGGCATCATAATAGGCACGTACTTTTATAAATTTACGGAGACACGATATCGCTTCCTGCTCGTTTATCTGGCTATTTGTTTTGGTACGGATGTCCTCAGCCGGATAGTTGGCGAAATTTACGGGAATAACTTGTTGTTCATCCTGATTTTCAGTCTACTTGAGTTGGTTTTTTTCACTGCCTTTTACCAGGTTTGCCTGTTCAGGCGAAAAGAAAAAAAGTATATCTTCCTGACCTCAGCAGCTCTTGTATTTATCGTGATAGAGTTATATCTCGCAGGAACCAGCAGTCCTGAAAGGTTTCAACCTTATTCAAAGGTTATTGGTTCTTTTCTTATACTACTTATGGCTATCAGCTACTTGTTTGAGGGCATCGGAAAAAAGCAACCTGATTACTCGGATATGAAGCTCAATTCAGTGTTTATTATTTATTTTTCCCTGAATCTGATTTTCTTCCTCCCACTCAACTTTTTAATCAATGTACCTTCTTCGGTAAAGTTTTACTTCTGGTGCTTTAATCTGATTCTGACGATTTCGTTTTACGTTTTTTTAATTAGAGAGATATGGAAAAATGGCTCGACCCGAAAACAATTGCAATTTGGATCATAATTGCTGCTGTAATGGTATCTCTGCTTACGGTTTCTATCGTAAAACTGGTTTATATTAATGTCAAAAGACAGGTTGAAAGTAAATTGAAGGAATCCCGGCTGCAACTCGAATATCAGAAAAAGCTCATGGAAACAAGTGTTGTTGTTCAGGAAAGAGAACGGGCACGGGTAGCTGCAGATTTGCATGATTCTTTGATCGGAAAGCTGACCATACTTCGGTTAAAAAACCAGATGGAATACAACTTTGATGAAACAGACCGGTTGTTAGAGGAGAGTATTAATGAAGCACGGAGAGTTTCTCATGACCTAAGTCCCCCGATGCTGGATGATATTGAGCTTTGGGACCTGATAGAAAATATGGTGGAAGCCTGGAAAAAGCATCTTTTCATTCTTTTTCACAAAGACATTCGCACAGCTACCCCCCAACCCAATGATGTTAAACTTCAGGTAACTAGAATCTTACAGGAATTAATTGTTAACTGTAACAAACACGCTGAAGCAACTGAAGTTTTTATCGGGATCCGGATCACTGATAACTATATTTGTATGGTAGTACGCGATAACGGCAAGGGTTTCGATGTAGAAGCCATGTCACAGGGACTGGGAATGAAAAATATAGAATTACGTGTCCTTTATTTAAAAGGAGTTTACAAGATTAAATCGGGGAAAAAAGGAACTACATCCGTTTTTGTTTTTGACCTAAAAAATAGAACTAAGTCATGAAAGAAATTTCAATTGCCATTACAGACGATGATGAACTTGTAGCAAAACTACTGGAAGAATTTCTTAATAAATGTAACGGGTTTAATGTGATCTTCACCGCTTGCAACGGGAGGGATTTGATTGAAAAGCTTGAAGCAGAATCAGCCATTTTACCAGAGATATTATTGCTGGATTTGAAAATGAAGGAAATGAATGGTGTGGATACCATTCAACACCTGAAAGAGCATTTTCCTTCTATACGGATCATTGTTATTTCTTCTTATTACCAAAATTCTTCACTTGGGTTTCTTTTCAAAAGCGGAGCTTCTGCTTTTGTTCCAAAAGGAATATCTCCGGTTCATTTGCAGGAAATCATTAGTACGGTGCATCAGCAAGGCATCTACTTTACACAAGAACAGGTAGATAAGCTTCGTTACCAGATTTCTTCCAAAACACCGAAACCGCTGTTGGTTGAAGGATCCGAACTCTCTAAACGGGAAATTGAGATCCTGAAGCTCATTTGTATGCAGAAAACAGCAAAAGAGATTGGTGATGCCCTTTTCATTACTGCCAAAACAGTCGAGGGACACAAGAATAATCTTTTTACCAAAACCGGGGCGAAAAATGTTGCCGGTCTGGTAATTTATGCGATTCAAAATAATATTCTGGATTTAGACGATTTTCCGGTTTAACCCAAAATTGATCAAAAAGTAGCTGTTTTTGATGAAAAAATATTAAAAAACGCTAAATAAATGGGTTCAACCCCTCTTTTTTTTGTAGTTTGTTAGTGAATCTTAAAAAGAAATAATTATGAAAAAGCTAGTAATGAGTTTGATGTTGGGATCTGTTGTTTTGTTGGGATTTACTGCTTGCAATGGAAATGAAAAAGATACATCAAGAGAAGAGAACCGGGAAATGATCCGTGAAGGTGTCGAAAAAGAAGTAGAAGCAACAAAAGAGGATCTTAAAGAAGGCTGGGAGGAAACCAAAGAATCTGTTGAAGAGGGATGGGAAAAGACCAAAGAAGAAACGAAAGAGGCCATTGACACTACAAAAGAAAAACTGAAAAAAACAAAAGAAGTGTGGGAAGAGAAAGAGTAAATCTTTTCTTTTTA
>NZ_CFIGVI010000050.1:9975-20684 GCF_984588085.1 Wandonia sp. | reverse complement strand
TTTTGCCTTAAAAATAACTAAAAACAAGTTCCGGGCTTTCTGAATCTCCTTAAAATTGCTTTTCATGTTAATAACAACAAGGCGTGAAAACAAATTCCCTGTTTGGGAAATCTGTCCAAAAAATAGATCTACCTTTGTTTTTCGGCATTGTATTTGCACATATTCTTTTTAAACATAAACGTATGAAAGCTGTCTTGTTTATTCTTATTTCTATGCTTCTTCTTCCGGTATACGGACAAAAGCAGTACACGCTTCAGGATTTTTTCTCACGGGATTATGACCTGGCCAGAAAAACAGACTCTTTATTACAACAAATGGACGATACGGCAATCATTGCTCAGTTGATCATGCCCGCAGCAGGAAGATTAGGACAACCGGATTCGGTAATTACGCATCTTCTGGAGAATCGTCTTATCGGCGGAGTTTTACTATTAAACGGAAGTATAGATGGTTTTCGAAAAAAAGTAGAATCATTTAACGCTGTAAATACTGAAAAAGCAGGTCTTCCTCTTCTCTATAGCGCTGATGCAGAACCAAGTCTTATTAACCGGAAAATAACGGGTTCAACCGTTTATAAAAAGGCATCTGAAATTAAGAATATTGAAGAGGTTAAAAAAAGTGCCCGCACCATTTCTGCCGATCTGAAAAAAATTGGTATTAATTACAATTTTGCTCCTGTTGTCGATATGTCTCCCAATAAAACGGTTGGATGGAGAAGTTTTGGACAAACACAGGACAGCATTGTTCGCTGGTCAATGGAATTTATTAAAGAAACACAGGAACAACAAATTATTGCTACGGCAAAGCATTTTCCCGGACACGGTTATGTGAGTGGTGATACCCACAAACAGCTTGTTACGATTGATGGTGAGATGAAAGAAGTAGAAAATTACCCGTACCTTATTGAGAATGGGGTACTGTCCATTATGATCGCACATATTGCCGTACAAAATAATGACGAGTTCACTACGGAAGGATTACCTTCATCTACTTCACGGAAAATTGTCACAGAATTATTGCGCGACAGTCTGAATTTCAGAGGAATCATTGTTACAGATGCTATGAATATGGGTGGTGTGGCAAAAGTAGAAAACGCTAATGTTAAAGCAATTGATGCGGGATGTGACATCCTACTTATGCCCTTAGATGCAGAGAAAGCTCACGCAGAGATCACACAGGAATATCTAAGTAATGAAGCTTTCAGAGAACAGGTTCGACGATCCGCTCAACGCATCATACGGATGAAAATATGTCTGGGACTGATTTAGTCTTCAGGATGAAGAGCCGCTCGTAAAGCAGTACTTTCTTTCTCACCAAAATCCAGTGTTCTGATCGGAAACGGAATGGTTATGCCGGTTTTATCATACGCCTTCTTTATAGCGATGATGGCTTCGCTTCTGCTCTTTAAAAAGTCAAGTTGGCTTTTGAATTCTACCCATATCATTACCGTAAAGTTTATGGAACTTGCTCCGAATTCTCCATACGCCAGACTAATCTCCCGATCTTTATAAATATTGGGTATATCTTTGACTGCCTCCAGAGTAATCTCCCGAACTCTCTCCAAATCTTCACTATAGGAGACACCTACTTCCAGATCTATCCGCTTATAGATATTCTCAGAGTCATTTGTTAAGGGGTTTTGAAACAGAATTTTATTCGGAACCAGAATTTCCTGTCCCTGAAATGATGTTATCTGAGTTGTCCTAACTCCAATGTATTTAATCACTCCGCTGATTCCATTACAATGCACAACCTGCCCTACTTTAAACGGACGTTTCACCGCCATTAAGAATCCGGCAATAAAATTCATTGCAATATCCTGAAAAGCAAAGCCCAGTGCTAAACCGACAATCCCTGCTCCGGCTAAAAGCGATGTAACTGTTTTTTCAAGATCCAGGATATTTAAGGCAACAAAACCGCCGATGGAAACAATGATGATATACAAAATCCGGGACAAGAGGTTACTTAATACCGGATTATTGAGTGCTCTTACCAATACCCTGCTAAACATTCGTCTTGCCAGTTTTCCTAAAACAGCAAATAGAATCACCGCAAGTACCGCAAGAACAAAGTTTGGCAACATAGCTACAAAAGAATCAAACCACCCGATTACTTCTTCTACTACAATATCATAATACTTCGACATTTCCATAGTTTTCATTACTGGTTATGCACTTAAAGATAAAACTTTCAATGTATTTCACATACCTTTAGCACCACCAAAAGAAAAACGCTACCGGAAAATCCCGATAGCGTTTTTTATCTTTTTCTTTAAAACTCTATTGCGTAATTGCTTTTCCTAACGCTTTGATATCTTTCTTTGTCATAAACATTCCTCCTACGGAATAACCATTGTACAAAACAGATCCTGATTCACAATCAACAACGAATAAAAACTTGTTACGTGAATAAACCGGTAAGAAATAACAATACTCCGGATTACCGGAATTAATAGCTTCCTCAACTTCCTCCGTACTTACAAATTCTACTTTACCTCCGTATAATGCTTTAAAATCTGCTTCACTAAACGTTTGCTTACGACCAATTGCATACTCTCCCTGAGTCAGTTGATTTTTATCGACAAGTAATGTCTTCTTACGAATTTCACCGCTTCTTTTATTGTAAACGGCTCCTGCTGTGTAACGCACTCTTGTTATGGCAGAACCTGAAATAGGCTCACCATCTAATCTCAACTGAATAAAATCCTGCATCATTTTAGCCATACCTCCAGCACGATACGCACTTTCGATTAGTTTCCCTTCTCTTCCGAAACCATCAAGAACAATATCTGCTGTCAACAGGAAATCTGACGACTCAGAACCTCCCATAAATACTCCGTATCGAACATAAGTCTGCTCGGTATACGAATCTCTGACAGTAATCGTAAATGGCTTCACATACGATATGCTTTTATCCTTTTCGTCAATTTTAAAATCAGGCTCTACCATTTTGTATTCGGTAATTGTCCAGTGTTTTTTGAACCCTGCTTCTAAATTCTGATCAAAATGATCGTCCCCGGTTTTCACAACAAGTGTCTTTGTTTTCAAGAATCTTGTCTCCAGATCTTTCTTTGTTGACGTCCCTCCAAATTGTGCATGTAGCATTACCACCTGCATAATAAAGCAGGCTAGAATGATGTTTTTCATGTGTAATAGATTATAATTTTTCGCAGAGATACAAATAACCTAACAATTATCAGAGCTAATTTTTGCTTTTTTTATCCCACAACAAATTCAAGCCGCATCGACTCCAGTTTTTTCAGTAAATCTCCGCTGACGTCAACTTTCATTGTTTTGGACGGCATATTTACTTCTATTCCTGTGGTCGGATCCTGAATGGAAAACTTCAACTGACATTTTCCCGAATACCCGGAAATCAGTTCATGCATTTCCTGCACGAACAAAGGTGTGACATCGGAACTCGATAGTTTTATGCTAAGTGACCGAACCAGTTTATCCCGTAACTCCCCCAGTAGTTCAATCGCATTGATCTTAAATTCGAATTCATCATTGCGGTACATTTTATTCACCACTTTTCCGGTTAAATAAAGAAATGTTCCCTGCACCATAAAGTGTTTGAAGCGCAGATAATCTTCTCCGAACAAAAATAGTTTCGTACCTCCGGAGTAATCTTCAATACTGATCGTCCCAAAAGGATTTCCTTTTTTAGAGAAACGATGTTCTACTTCCGTAACAATTCCGGCTAGTTTTAATTCCTTACCAACGTATTCATGTACGTTTTCCAGATCCGTAATCTGTGCATTGCAAAAAGCCTCCAATTCAACTTTAAAATCGTCCAGAGGATGTCCTGAGATAAAAATTCCGACCACTTCCTTTTCCTTCGAAAGCTTTACAAGACTACTCCATTCCTCGACATTTGGAGCAATCGGTTCCGGCATATCCTCTGTTTCAGAATCCCCGAACATTGAAACCTGTGCCGATTCTTCACTTTGTTGGATATTTGCACCGTATTTCATTACATCTTCCAGAAATAATCTTCCTGTTCCTGACATTGTAAAATACTGTGCCCTGTGAATGTCATCAAACGAATCAAATCCTCCCGCCAAAGCCAATCCCTCAAAAGCTTTTTTATTACAAACCTTCAGGTCGACACGAGACGCAAAATCAAAGATCGTTTTGTAAGGTCCATTTTCTCCTCTGTTTTGCACAATAGACATAATCGGAGCACTCCCCACACCTTTGATCGCTCCCATACCAAAACGAATTGCCCCTTCCTGGTTTACAACAAATTTGTACTGGGATTCATTCACGTCCGGTCCCAAAACCGGAATTCCCGAACGACGACATTCTTCCATAAAGAAAGTAACTTTCGAAATATCATTCATATTATTCGAAAGAACGGAAGCCATATACTCTGCCGGGTAATTTGCTTTCAGATAAGCCGTTTGATAGGCGATCCATGCGTAACAGGTCGAGTGAGATTTGTTAAATGCGTAAGAAGCAAAAGCTTCCCAGTCTCTCCAGATCTTTTCCAGTTTATCTTCCGGGTGTCCGTTTCCTTTTGCCTGCTCAACGAATTTAGGTTTCATTTTTGCCAGAACGTCCGCCTGTTTTTTCCCCATTGCCTTACGCAATACATCGGCCTCACCTTTCGTAAAGTTTGCCAGTTTCTGCGAAAGCAACATCACCTGCTCCTGATAGACAGTAATCCCATAGGTTTCTTCCAGGTACTCTTTGCAGGCATCAAGATCGTATTCAATTTCTTCGTCTCCGTTCTTACGACGAATAAATGAGGGGATGTATTCAAGCGGCCCCGGTCTGTACAGGGCGTTCATAGCAATAAGATCAGCAAAAACCGTAGGTTTCAGCTCTTTCATGTACTTCTGCATCCCGGGGGATTCGTACTGGAAAATCCCTACTGTTTCTCCTCTCTGGAAAAGTTCATACGTCTTCTCATCATCTATCGGAAAATGATCCGGGTCCAACTCAATACCGTGTCGCAATTTGACGTTACGAACCGCATCTTTAATTAGCGTAAGTGTTTTTAGCCCGAGGAAGTCCATTTTCAGCAGCCCCGCCTCTTCAGCTACCGAGTTATCGAACTGTGTACACCACATATCCGAATCCTTCGCCGTAGCTACCGGGACGAAATTCGTAATATCATCCGGGGTAATAATCACTCCACAAGCGTGAATTCCGGTATTTCTGACTGATCCTTCCAGATTACGGGCCTGATTTACCACCTGAGCCATCAGATCTTTTCCTTCCGCTATCTTTTTCAATTCATTGACTTTCTGAATGTCATCTGAATTGTTTTTCAGTTTATCAGCAAGAGCAGCATCATCCAGTCCAAACAGTTTTGCCAGAGAAATATCAGGAACGAGTTTTGCCAATCTGTCTGCATCCGGCAAAGGCAAATCAAGTACACGCGCTGTATCACGAATGGATGACTTCGCTGCCATCGTACCGTACGTGATAATCTGTGCGACCTGGTTTGCCCCGTACTTATCAATTACCCAGTCAATTACTCTTCCCCGGCCTTCATCATCAAAATCAATATCAATATCGGGCATGGATACACGCTCAGGATTTAGAAAACGCTCAAAAAGGAGATCGTACTGAATTGGATCAACATTTGTAATTCCAATACAATAAGCGACTGCAGAACCAGCCGCAGAACCACGTCCCGGTCCGACCGACACCCCCATATCCCGCGCCGCCTGACAAAAATCCTGTACGATCAGGAAATATCCAGGGTATCCTGTATTCGCAATGGTATCCAACTCAAAGTCCAGTCGTTCCCGAATAGCATCGGTAACCTCTCCATACCGTTTCTTGGCTCCCTCGTAGGTCAGATAACGTAAATAGTTATTCTCCCCTCGTTTTCCTCCGTCTTTTTCATCCTCCGGATCTTTAAATTCCTCAGGAAAATCAAAAGCCGGAAGTAATATTTCTCTGGCAAGTGCGTAGGGTTCACACTTCGCCAAAATTTCATTCGTATTTTCAATTGCCTCGGGAAGATCGATAAACAATTTCTTCATCTCCTCCGTTGACTTGAAGTAATATTCTTCGTTATCCAAACCGTAACGGAAACCACGCCCGCGTCCTTTTGGGGTAGATACCAATTCACCGTCCTTTACGCACAAAAGAATATCATGGGACTTGGCATCCTCTTTATTCAGGTAATATGTATTGTTGGTCGCAACAATTTTAACAGCATGCGTTTGAGAAAACTTCAGTAACGTGGTATTTACACGATCTTCATCTTCCTGCCCGTGACGCATCAACTCAATATATAAATCTTCTCCGAAACGTTCTTTCCACCACACCAGTGCTTCTTCCGCCTGTTGCTCTCCCACGTTTAGAATAAGGTTGGGTACTTCACCGGAAAGATTTCCGGTAAGTACGATCAGATCTTCTTTATACTTCTCAACGATTTCCCTGTCGATTCGGGGTACGTAATAGAAGCCTTCTGTATAGGCAATGGAAGCCATTTTTGCCAGGTTGTGGTATCCATTTTTATTCTTCGCCAAAAAGACTACCGCATACCCGTTGTCCTTGTTTCTTTTATCATTTCGGTCCTTACAGATATTTAACTCCGCACCGATGATAGGAATTAATTCTTTTTTATTGTAGGGTTCTCCCTTCTCTTCCGCCGCCTGGCGCTCAGCCTTTATTTTCTTATTGTACCCTGAAACGTATTTTTCAAAGTGAAAAACAGCCATCATATTCCCCGAATCCGTAAGAGCTACTCCGGGCATATTCAACTCAACTGCTTTATTTACGAGTGCCTTTACATCAATCGTCGATTGCAGGATGGAAAACTGTGAGTGATTATGCAGATGGACAAAATCCACATCTGAAAGGCGCTGCTTGTTCTCATCTTTTTCCGCGGTAGATAATGAGTCATCCTGCTGGGTGGCTTTTCGGATCTTATCACTTTCCGCTTTCAGGTTTAAGTGCTTAAGACCAACTCTTCCTATTGGTTGCGGATTAAACTCCTTAAAGTTCTCAATATACCTTTCCTCAACGTCAAGCTGCTCAATCGAGAATTCACCTCTTCTCACTAGCTCAAGGAAACAACGTGTCGTTGCCTCAACGTCGGCAGTTGCGTTGTGGGCTTCAGCAAAAGGTTCTCCAAACAAATAGCTGTGCAGCTCCGTAAGTGTCGGTAACTTATATTTACCCCCGCGACCTCCCGGAATTTGACATAGATTTGCCGTATCTTCCGTACAGGTATCCAACACCTTCATTTCCAACATGGGAGAATCTACCCCATAGCGATAGAACTCCGCCCCCATGATATTCAGGTCAAAACCAATATTCTGCCCTACAACAAACTTTGCCTGCCCAAGTGCCCGATTAAAATCTTCCAGTACTTCCTGAATCGGAATACCCTGTTGTTCGGCAAGTTCCGTTGAGATCCCATGTATTCGTTCAGCATCGAAAGGAATATCAAAGCCATCCGGTTTTACCAGATAGTCTTTCGCCTCAACGAGGCGTCCCATATCATCATGAATCTGCCAGGCAATCTGCACACAACGGGGCCAGTTATCTGTATCAGTTACAGGTGCGTTCCAGTCACGCGGCAAACCAGTTGTTTCAGTATCGAATATGATATACATGGGCGGAAAAAATTTACCTTCAAATTTACAAAAAACGCCCGCTAAAAATCAGGTAACTTATCAATTGTTTTTCACAATCGGCAGAACAGTAGAAGAGCTAAATCGTACTACTCTTTCACAAAACTCTTTATCACAATATGATCTCCTGTTGTAATTTTCACGTAATACACTCCTGACTCCCAATCGCTAAGATTTACGCCTTGAGTAGTATACGCCTCTTCCAACAACACTTGCCCGGAAGCCGTGTAAATGGTTAACTGAGACGCGCTATCCGTACCTGTAACAAAAAGCTTATCGGCAACAGGATTAGGGTAGATTTGCAGTGTTTTTAATTTCTCCTCTCCCACAGAGGCCACTAGATCAGCTCTGTAATTATCTCTATAACGCACTTCTGTTACCTGCTCCTGCCCGGCAATTTCATTGGTTATCACTTCCAAAACCGCACCTTTTTGGTCATTTGTCCACCACTGATATTCATTTCTGACCGGAACAGGTAATGCAAACCACTGTCCGAATCCGCTTACCTCAAAATAAACGGAGTCTAATTCGTGAATGCGATTGTGTACACGCAAAACATCAAAAGTTCCATAAGGTGTCATCAGCTCTCCATAACCATCCACCTCACATTCTCTCTGGCGATATTGTTTGATCTGCGCAGGAACAGCTATTGACATATCTATTGCCGTATATCCTCTTGAATTAAATTGCTGTCCAAACTGCATCGGAAACTGATAAGCTGTTTCTATTGTATCCGAACGACTTCCCAGACCATATCCTCCTGAAGATAGACTTAAACCAATTACATTCAGTTCTGAACTGGTTTTTCTGTAGAACCTATAAAAATTTTCGATCGGAATTGATACAAATTGCCCCAAATCGTCAAAAGGTATAGCTGTTGCGGGCAAATAATACGTCGCCCGGTAGGCAGGAAGTACAAACGGCCCAAAATAAGCCTGTGTCAAATTATCAGCATCATCAACAGAAAGATGATTTATCAACGTCTGAGAATCTGGATTAAGATCACTGAAATTCCAGAAATAATCCTCCCCGGTAGCAGAATAATCAATCGTAAAGTCAAGAGCATTCGAGTACCTGACTGTATCTCTCTCTCCGGGAAAATCGGATGCATTTATTTCAATCTGAGCCTGAGAAGAAATTGCCAGTGGACAAAAAGTAACGAGGAGTAAATACCTGAACATAATCTGTTTATTTATAGACAAATGTAACATTTTTTCTATTCCATAACCGGCATCGCAATAATCGATTCGATTACGGTCTCTGTAATACCTCCGTCACTTTCCCTTCTCAGATTTAAAGTCATTGTCATTTTTAACTTCAGTACCTGTTCTCCTGTTAGCATATCTTTAAATAGTTCATTTTCCAATACGGCTACCGCAGCTTCATTTTGTTCAACATCTATTGTTGTGTATCTCTCTTCCCCCAAATGTATCTTCACGTCTACTTTATAATCAAAGTATCGTACCATCTGACTTTCAATAAAGTACACATAATCTTCAATTGAAACTGCATTCCCCTGCCCCACAAGTATTCTCCTTTCGCGAACAGCTCCGTCACTGAATGTAACTCTGGCTACAACCTCAACACTCCCATTCAGCATCTGGAATTGCTGGACGGCACCGGTAGTAAGAGCACTCTGCATTCCATAACTCCACTCCACCTGACTGATTTCCGATGAATTTTCTGTTATCTGGAGTGTAACAATCTGATTTTGGATCTCTGCCCCAAGCCTGAATCGATAAGGCAATTCGTATCCGATTATCACCTCGTTTTTCAATTCATATGTAACACTTCCGGGAATGCTCAATGAAAGATTATATCGACCGGGTTCATAAAACGCCACTTCCTGTCCCTCCGTCGTATCGTTTAACATCCAAACTCCGGCTTCTATTCCGGAGGATTGGGTGAGATTATCAACAGCAACACCTGCCAAAACTTCTCCGGAACTCAAGTAAGCACATCCATACGTAACACCTTGCGTCAATTCATTATACGTTGCCTGTCTCAACAAATTACCTTCGAACAGGTCAACAGTAAAACTGTTCTCCGAATTATGCAATTTCCCCTGGTACACCGGTACATTGTTCCAGTTCCATAGTAACGAACTCATAACAAAGCTATCATCTCCTGCTCTGAATTCTATCTCCTTTCCGTCGATTACTCCTTTAGCATAAAACACAGGAGCCATCTGACTTTCCGGCAATTTCGGAAACTCTTTCTGACAGGCCGCCAGAAGTAGTATCATCAGAATAAGGATATAATTATACGCTTTCATCAATTCAATAAATAACTAAATTTAATCGCTCCATTCCACATTTGTAGTTTTTTCCCTCCCTGTATTTCAGGAAGCTGACCTCTTTTTGTCAAATCTACAGTACATTTCACGCCTATTTTCCATCTCGTAGCAATTCTGTAATTATATTCTACAGCACCCACCATCCAGCTATCTCTAAGACTATTTGAATACCCCCATTCATTTGTCCCGTTAACTGACTTATCCCAGGCCGTTACTCTTCCATTTGCGTTTAGTAAGAAGTTAATTCCAACACCTGCATAAATACTATGCTTTCTTCCTGAGTACCCTATCATAAGAGGCAACTCAGCCGTAAGTAAGTTGTTGTATTTTACTTCATTTACGGCTATAACTGACTCCAGTCCGTAAATAATTCGTTCTTCCCTGTAATCATACCCCTTAATCGATGAAAGCCCAAATGACAATCCCGTTTTAAAGGAGAATTTTCTATACTCCATTGTAAAATCCAGACCTAGCGAACCATTCATTCCTCTCCCCTGTCCTGATTCTCCCAAAAAGTTATCTCCATATCCCAAAGTTCCTGTCAATGCAACCCCGGTTATCCATTGGTGTTTTACAGGTGTTGATGCAACATTAACCGGATCTGACACTTCTTTCGTATCGCCTCCTATTTTACGTACAGGCAATACATCTACCTTATACGTATTCCCTCTATCCATTTTATCCGGATCAATACTTCTGTCCGCTTCCTGTACTTCATACGCATCTGTTACTGCACCATCAGTACTATGGCGTTGTTTAATCGTGATTTCACTCCCCTGCTTCGAATCATGCATCAAATCATTCTTATTT
>NZ_CFIGVI010000050.1:0-9875 GCF_984588085.1 Wandonia sp. | reverse complement strand
TCCCCGTTCTTCACTCGAAGCCTCTCTACTACCAACTCCCTGTGAATAAAACATTTCCGAAGTTATAACTTCCGCACTTTCGTCTTTTTCCTCTACCTGTACTTGCTGTTGTGTAGCTTCCAAACTCTCATTCTCGACAACTGTTGTACTCTCCTGATCTGAAATTTGATGATTCTCTTCAACAAGCGCAACCTGTTCGTTTTTTACATCACTAAATGGGGAGTACCAGATTACAGCTCCCACAACCGTTAGAACAGCTGCTGTACCTGCAAACCACCACCAGACAAACCTCTTTTTCTTTGGCTCTCCATCCAGCATCGCTTCCATCTCATCCCAATAGGACTCCTTGAAATCGAACTGCATCGCATTTATTTCATCGCGAGCCAACTCGTCAATATGGTCATCGTTTTCTTTCATTAAATCACCATTTTATTCAATTTTTCTTCTATCCCTTCTATTTTCGCTAACATCTCCCGCAACATTTTTCTTCCAACAGACAAATGCCACTTTGATGTCCCGTCACTCATTCCCAACTGTTCAGCAATTTCTTTGTGACTATATCCTTCAATCACGTAAAGAACAAAAACCTGTCTGGTCAGATCGGGTAAACGAACTATCATTTTTTTGATATCCATTTCTTCCAGAGATTCTAACCCCGCATTGGAAGAAGATGTTTCTCTCGATTCCAGATCCCTATCGTTTTCGTATTTATCTACTTTCTCATTATAGTTCCTATTCTTTCTATATTCATCAATTATAGTATTCACTACAATTCTTCTGGACCAGGAGAAAAATACTTTCGGGTTTCTGTCTATCGATTTTATACTCTTGTTTATTTTAAGAAAAGCCAGATTGAGAACAGAACGGGCATCTTCTTCATTTCCATAGTAACTATAGCACACAGACATATGCATACGAAAGCAAATCTCGTAAAGTGACTTTTGCGCCCTTCTGTCAGACTTCTCGCAACCTTCTAATATTTCAGGTGTTACCTGCATGTATATCCCGGAAACAATCCGCATTCTATTTATTGCAATTTAACCATTTTTTTAAACCTTGTTTTCCAACTCTGTTTAAAGAGGAACGTAAATGCACTTAAAACGGTTGGTATAATTCCTCTTTTTTTGATTTTTGTAAGAAATTTTGTAACTTGTGAGTACCACAAACACAAAATGCTATGTTAACACTTCAAATTCTCCGACATGCCAATGCGGAACGAAATTCGGCATCCGGAAGGGACTTCGACAGAGACCTGAGTCCCGAAGGTTTTTTTCAACGACTTGCTATCAACGCACATTTCAGGGAGTTAACCCATTTTCCCGAACAGATTTTTGTCTCTTCAGCAAAAAGAACAGTTGCAACTTATGAAGGTATTCGGGAATTCATGAAAACCACAGCGGTCTATTCCGACGATTTGTATCTTGCTTCTTTGGATAATCTGATTGACTTCTTAGAAGATAACGTTTCTGAAAGCTCTGTGCTTCTTGTCGGACATAATGACGGAATCTCCGAACTGGCATCTTACCTTATCGGAGATTATATTTCGTTATCAACAGGAGGGTATATTGAAATTGAACTACACATTGATCAATGGAATATGCTCACATCCGGATGCGCTTCTGTAATTCATCATTTTGAACCATCCGTTGCTTCATCGTCTTTCTGATCTTTCTTTTTATGTACAAATTCATAATGCACCTGTATAGCAGGTGCTTTTTGTTCATGCTTAGGAAGATGCTCTGCGTTTAATTCACGCCATTTCGCTTCCAGATCTTCGGGTTCAATACCCATTTCCTGTTCTACTTCGTACTGGTATTTTGGAGACTGTGGACCTTGTTTACGAAAAATAAAAGAAAGTATAATCCCTGTCCCCAACCCAAATAAATGCCCTTCCCAGGACACATGTGCCTGCATGGGAAAAATCCCCCAAATCAAACTACCATATAAGAAGACAACAAACAAAGACACCCCCATTAACGGCCGATAGTTGCGTAAAGCCCCTGACATAAACAAAAAACCGACCAGTCCGTAGATCACTCCGCTCATTCCGATATGGTAACTATCTCTAGCAATCAGCCACGTAAACAACCCTGTAAATATCCAAACCATGGCAAACACCTTAAAAGCTATTTTCCGGTAGAAAAAGATCAAACTTGCCAATAATACAAAAATGGGAGCAGAATTATTCAGGATGTGATTAAAGTCATTTTGACCATGAATAAGCGGCATAAAAAGAACTCCCCGTAACCCACTCCAGTCACGTGGCTTCACACCCCATTCGTACAAATCTAACCCTAACTCGTAATCCGCCAGATAACTCGTCCACATGAGCAACAATAACATAATCGGATAACCGAAAACTTCGTATTTATTAGGATTGAACTGATTCATCATTCCTCTATCGACAAATTACATTCCTTTTTTAATCCCGTGACATAATGGCAGGGCATTAATAGTACAGCCAGTACCCTCTTGTTCCTCTCGAACTGAATCCTATAGCCGGGAAAGGAATTTTCAAAACATTAAAGTTTGACAACAAAGCTTTCAACCAGGGCTTCTTTACAGGTATTTTAGACAGGTTGATGTCTAATGAAAGAAAAACTTCTCGATAAGCGGAAAAGGTCTTCGTTTCTGTCCCCTGTTGAACAGCATAATATTCAACATCACTCTTTAACTTTTCCCGCACACTATAGCCTACGCTTAAACAAAGCCAATCCGGCACTTTCCAGTTCTTAGGCGTAATATCTCCAAGACTCACAGAGAGCCAATACGTTTGGGCATTATAATCTTTCAACAACTGCTCAACTCCACTTCCCAGTACTTCAGGTCTGTACTTTGCGTAAGGAGAAGGATAAAATGAAAATTTGGGTACAAGGATTTGCTTTTTAAACAACAGTTCCTGACTTGTAAACAAAATAATTCCTCCTGTATTTGCCAATACATCTCCGTATGAGAATCCATAGCCTTCTGAGAATCCATCCATTAACTCGAAAGTACCCTGAAATGCAAAACTGTACAAACCCGAAATAAGAAGACTATTCCTCTGACTCACCCCAGACCAGCGATACAGTGCATGGACTCTATTCTGTATCCAATATGCCGTATAAGTATGTCCCAGCTTATCCATTTGCAACCAGTGCCGGTTATCATTAAAAAAAGTGAAGTTCGTTTTCGCCTGATTCTTATACCAGACCTGGGAAAGCCCTATCATAGAACCGGCATAAACAGCCGCAACACCTGTTGACACTCCTATAAATTTTGGTTTATTTAGTGAATCCGAGGTGGCAAAAAATGATTTTTTCTCCTGTGACCATATCAAGGCAGGAATCAGTACCAAGGTCAATAAAATCACTCTTATTTTCTGATAACTTTTCATGATACTCATTTACCTGAAACAGGTTTCCATCAATGACCTTAGGTTACATTCCAAACGGGAAAGGTAAAATGCCTAAAGCATCCTCCATAACAATCGTTTTTCCATTACTTCCACACAAGTACAGCTGAAAAGATTCTTTTTGTCGCTTAATAACTTCTGCAATTACCTGGCGACAACTACCGCAAGGAGAAATAGGCTCAGTATCATTCACCAAATCACCTTTTGCATAAATTGCCAGCTTTTTCACCTTTCGTTCAGGATAGTTTGCTCCCACATAAAACAAAACGGTTCGCTCAGCACACAAACCTGAAGGAAAAGCTATATTCTCTTGATTATTTCCCAGAAAAACGGTTTCATCATCCAGCAAAACAGCAGCTCCTACCTTAAATGCTGAATAAACTGAGTAGGCTTTTTCAGACGCTTTCATTGCTGCTTCGATTACCTTTACCGTACCTTCATCCAATTCTTTATAACTATCGTGCACAGTGTATGCGAACTCAAACTTTTTGTATTCTCCCATAGGTATTCATTTCTTAATCAGCAAACAACAAGCATAGGCTTTTATAGCTCTTTTCTCACCAAAAGAGTCTACTGTTTCGTGTGTTGTTGCTTTAACAGAAACACAATCTTCATCTACTTCCAGAAGTGTACTGATTACTTTCTGCATTTCCGGAATATACGAACTTAATTTGGGTTTTTCGAGAACGACAGTTGTATCAATATTATTTACGGCGTAGCCTTTCTCTTTCATCATGTCGAAAACTCGTTGAAGGAGAATTTTACTGTCTATTCCTTTGAATGCAGGATCTGTATCGGAGAAATGGTATCCGATATCTCTCAATGAAAGCGCACCTAAAAGAGCATCACACACAGCGTGTAGTAGCACGTCTGCGTCAGAGTGTCCAACAGCACCAAAATCCGAAGGGATTTTTACCCCTCCAATAAACAAAGAATGTCCATCGGCTAACCGATGGACATCAAAACCATATCCGATTCTTAACTTCATTTGTTATTCTTCATCAGCCGATTTTGCCACCGAAGATTTTTTATCAAACACAAAACGAAGTGTAAATCGTAATGTATTTGCCAGTGGGTTTAATCTTGAAAATGCCGCCAGATAGGAAATATCCAATCCAAAAACATTGTACTGAAGTCCGATTCCAAACGTCAGGTACTGTCGATTCCCCTTGGATCTGTCTTCATGAAAATATCCTGTACGAACAGCAAATACTTCATTATACCAATACTCCAATCCTACCCCAAAATTAATCTCGCGAATTTCTTCTCCGAAACGGCTATTCTTTTTAATCTGTACTTCTCCGTTCTCAACAATAGCTTCTCCATTTTCATCTAACAATGCTCTTCCCGGAGCATCTCCAAAAGACTGGAAAATACCGGTAATAACCCCAACATTGTTATCCTTTCCGATCCAGTAATCATTTCCATCATTTCCGTTCACCATAACCTGAGGTGTCGGAACCAACAATTTGTTAACGTCTACTCCGAAAGTAATTGCATTGTATTCGTCAATATGCGTTTTTACAGCTGTTCCTAAACGCAGATTCGTAGGTAAGAAATCCGTTGCGCCATTCTGAGAATACGTAATCTTATTTCCTATATTGGAAATTGTCAGTCCCACTCCTACTTCAGCTTTTTTACCAAACCATTTCTTTTCCTTATCATAATAAGAGAATGATAAATCTGCTGCTCCTGCCTGACCAGCTTTTGTGTTTGCTCCCTGAACAGTAGTTCCTCCCGTCAGGTTAGAAAAAATATATTTTCCGTTCAAACCGATAGAAAAAACACGACTTAACTGGAATGCATACCCCACTGTCAACTCAAGTTCAGAAGGCGTAAAGTCTCTTACTTTTTTTCCCTGTACATCTGTAAATGTAATGTTCCCCAAAGAAAAGTAACGCAACGATCCTCCTACAGCATGACGCTCTCCGATTTTTTTATATCCGGACAGATAAGACAAGTGGATGTCTTTTGCCAGACGCTGCAACCAGGGAGAATACGATACTGCTATTTCAAAATCCTTTTCAGCAAACGCCAGCTTCGATGTATTCCAGTAAAGAGAATTGGCATCAGGAGAAATCCCCGCACCAATATCCCCCATAGCCCCGGAACGGGAATCGGGTGTTATTCCAATAAACGGAACGGCTGTTGTAATTGTGTTTAACTGAACCTGCTCCGCTTTGTCAAATTGATTAGGATTCGTTCCCTGCCCCAACACAAAGGAGAAAGAGGCAAGTCCTATAGCAACGGTTATAAATTGTTTAATCATCTAATTCTAAATATAGTGCCACAAATATACGTTTTTTCACTGTTTTTATTGTGTGGGATTATTTTAACAATACCAATTTCTCAGTTTTATCTGCTTTTGTACCGTCTGGAGCTTTCACTGACAGGCGATAGACATATACTCCTTTCGCCAACTGATCTCCAAAATCATCTCTTCCATCCCAGGCAATTCCATTGGAACGGAAACCGCAGGTCGTAACCGGTTCATTAATTGTTTTTACCAACTTTCCGCTTATTGTAAAGATCTGAACCTGTACTTCCAATGAAGCATCTACCTGATTGTGTTCAAAGAAAAACTCCGTGTGTGTCGTAAACGGATTTGGATAATTTAAAACGTGATCGATTGTTATTTCTTTATTCTCCACAACCATAAAATCCATTGTCACTTCCGAACTGTTGTTATTAACGTCCCAGGCTTTAAATGTCAGTGTGTGCCTTCCTGGCTCAAGGTTTTCAAACTGATAACGAATTGCTCCTTCCTGATAACTATCCAATTCTGCCTCGTAGTAATCATTCAGAACAATAGGCGAACTTGTTTTCCCATCGAGAATAGCCGTTATATCGTGTCCAATTCCATTACCCACTGCATTAATTCCATTTTCATCAAATAGCTTTGCAATAAGTACTGGATTTTCATTTGTCATTCCTCCGCTCACAAATTTCTCATCATTCATAAACAGATTGACATCGGGGCCCTGGTTATCATCCAGACCATCCGGATTTACTCCTCCTACAATTACTCTGAAATCAGCCCCGGCACCATCTATGTTATCCGAGTTTGCATACAGACTAATTTTTCCGTTACCAAAAGAATAGTTTATATCCTTTGGAACGACAAAAGTAAATTCAAACGCTCCATTGGTAACAGTTGACTTTCCTCTATACAAGATATTCTTCTGTGTCTGAAACGTCAACTGCGGAGATCCCGGATCCTGAGCAAGCGTCTGGTTATCCAGCGGCTTATCAAAGACACTTGGTACAGCGACTCCGTTAAGTCCAGTCAGAGGATTTCCGTTTTCATCCTCAACATGAGCCTTTATTGTCACCTTGCTCAACGATCGTAACGTATCCATTTCTACAGAAGGAGCTTTACCATTTACAGAATCAACAACAACATTTACTTTCGGTAATGACAATCGAAGTGCCGGATCCCCCAAAAGCATAAAGCTTCTTCGGTTCGCATCCGAAGTGGAGTTATTTTTTGTCATCATCAGAGTTTCCCCCATTGGAATAGGAAGCAAGTTAGCATCCCTGTTAAATACATAATCATATAAAGCCCCTCCAACGATTGAATTCACATTAATATACACCGGACGGGTTGTTGTCATAAGGGATATTGCACCTCCTTTATCCGACAGGTACATATACTCTCCGGCTGACAATCTGGAAGGATCATCAAAACGGGTAAACTCACAAGTAGCCGAAACAAAAAGTGGAAGTTTATCAATATTTCTCCATGACTGAATCTGCGGAATGGTTATAATACGTTCCAGTGCAAGGCCGGTTTCGCCTCCGTGTCCTACATAATTCATCAGAACTGTACCTCTTTCAATTCTTGAATTGATCAAAGGCGGAACATCCGGATAACGCTGCCCGCCAGCAGTTGTTACCTGTGTAAAAGCATCTAAGTAGATCTTATCATAATTCAACTCCGGGAAAATTGCCGAATAATTGGCAACGTATCCTTCATGATCAAGAACGAACTGCCCTCCATCTTCGTCATCTGCAATATGCGTAACCCACAAACGCCAGTCCCCGTAAGTTCCGTCATTCTCCGTTCCACATGCACCGGATTGCGTCGATGCAAATAAATCTGAACCATTATTTTTATAATGTACAATCTTATCTACTAACATTTTTGCCTGACCGGTAGTAGATGCGATAATTCGCCCTACTCCAAGATCAAGTCCGTCTGCTCCGGAAAACGACTCTGAATCATCCAGCAACCCAAAGAAATCATCTGAGGTCAGTGAAGTAACTACATTTTCAGAGTTATCACTCTGATAAGTAACAATTCTATTATTATTGTTGGCTACCCGATCTTTAGGATCGTATGTTCCATCCCCGAACAAACACAAATATTTCGGCATATCAGCAGGATTACCTGAAGCTCTGTCATAAAACATTTTAGCAAAAAAACGAATGGCTACGGGATCAGTTTTACCGGCAGAAAACTCGTTATAAACCTGATTAGTCGTAACCACGTGTACTGTCATCCCATCCGCCCTGTGAATATCAGCTAACCGATTCGCCTGTGAAAGATAATCAGGATGAGAAACAATTAAATATTCCGCTTTTCCTAATGCATGTAAGTTTTGATTTTCAACCCTACCTACTGCCTCAGGAACAAGAAGTGAAGAATGCGTAAATGCAACAAACTGACGCAATGAATCTGCTGCAAAACGGAAACCAAAAGTACTTCCTGAAACGGTTCCGTTTACCACTCCAGGAACATGCGGATCGGTTATTTCCCACACATTCATATTCCCTACACTTCCAGACAATGTATACTGGCCTATATTTCCAACACCCACCGTCCTCAAATCCCTGTAAGTTACCTGTCCTCCACTGTACGAAAGACTCCTGCGGTAATTCACTTCTATCTTGTCCAACCAGGCAATCGTTGAAGGGTTTGTCCTTTCCAATACCATTTTCACGGACGCTGATGAACCTGTCACGGTATGGTTAGTTGTCTGAAAACTACGATTCGCAAAATTATTTCCTCCCACAACCGTGAAAGGGTAACTTTGTACCTGACTATTATTCAAGTAAACCCGCATCTGATTCGATCCTCCCGAATTGGCATAAGCTAACGAAGTGAATAATTTCACTTGCTCTTCTGTCTGAATTCCCGGAAGCGAAAAATTGAATGTGTATTCTAATTGAAAGTCAAATTCCTCTCCATACCATCGCTTCCCGCTTTTAATCAGATTCCGTTCATCTTTTTCATGTGTCACAACCTGATCACTTCCTGCAATAATGTGCGTAGCAGGTAAGTTTGTGAGATCAGCACCGGAAATACGTAGGGGTGGCGTAGAAGAATTTACTGAAATATAATAGTAACTGTATGCATCATACAGATGCTTTTTCTTTGATAGAATCCCACCTGTCTCTACAACTATTTCATCCGGCCCTACTCCATAAAAAACAATGTAATCATTTGCATCAAAGCTACCATCTCCTCCTCCAACAATTTCTATTGCGTTTTTTACCAAATCATCAGGTCGATCAATTGAATTATCTTCCGGCAACATTCCCGTTGCATTACCATAAATATGAATGTGGTCCGGATTTAGCCCTGAAGTATTTATTCCCAAACCGTCTAAAAAAGCCTTGTCCAAACGATACATTCCTGTTGATGAAATCCGGACTTTGTACCACTGTCCATTTCCCAAAACAGATGAAGTTACAAATCCTGCTTTCGTTTGAAAGGACAGCGGAGTAAGCGTTGAGGAAAAATAAATCTTTTTTACTCTTTTCAACTCATTGTTTTGCATTACATAGGGAAAAATCTCAATCCCTATGAAATAATCTCCCCGGTCAGACGCCCGCTTAAAACTATACTCAGGATTCACGGGAATATCCAACCCGTTATCCAAAACAAACTGACGATCAAAAGAACTTGCCGGTTCCGTTTCAAAGTTCACAATTGAAACACTAGCCGCATTCGAGCGAAGCAATTTATCTCTTTTCCGAAATATCGATACAGGTCGCCCTTTCTTATCATATTCAAGATCCACCGCCGGAAATTTAAGCTCTTCCTCAAATCGGGTAACGGTCCTGAACTCTCCCTTCCAATTGAGTTCCACCTCAAATGCATTCTGAGAATAAAGAGAATAAAAAGAAAAAAATGTAACAATTCCTACTAAGCAACGTATCATCCGATTGTATATTTGCGACAATATTACGAAACACTACAAAATCATTCCCGTTCAAAAGGGAACGATTTGTAAAAAAACGGAAATTTCAAAAAATTATTGTCAATTCGTTGACAACTTTTGAGACTAATTCTTTTTTTTTTCGTAACATTGGCGGTTGATTGTGTTATAGTAATTGCAATAAACATGCAGAAATTGAGCAACTGGAAAAACTACATACTTGCTATCTTGGCATTTTCCTGGGTATTTCAGGAAGTAAAAGCGCAAGACCCCATATTTACACAATTCTATGCAAATCCTTTGTATCTGAATCCTGC
>NZ_CFIGVI010000049.1:0-21507 GCF_984588085.1 Wandonia sp. | reverse complement strand
AACGGATGTACAGCTTCAGTAGACGTTACTATCACTGAACCTGCTCCTCTTACAGCAACAATTACATCAACAGACGGAGTAACATTGGTTGTTTCAGAAGAGGCAACTTCGTACCAATGGATTGATTGTTCGACAGATGAAATGATTGATGGTGCTACTTCTGCAACTTACGTTGCTTCAGAAAATGGAGAATATGCAGTTCTGATTACGAATGAAGATGACTGTATAGCTATATCAGAATGTTTCAGTGTAACAACTGTTGGCTTTGCGGAAAATGTACTTGCTGAAACACTTGTTAGCCTGTTCCCTAATCCAACGAAAGAAAGTTTAACAATTGAATTAACAGAAATCAATGAAACAAGTGTCCTTGTTTACAATACACAAGGAAAACTAGTTCTTTCTGAAGGTCAGGTTCAATCCGGACACATTATCAACATCGCTTCTTTTGAACCGGGAGTATACTTTGTAAAAGGAACTCACGATCAGGGAACATGGATGAAACGCATTGTAAAGATGTAATATCCTTATATTAGATGGTTTTTAACCCAGAAAAAGTCGCCTGTGAATTCAGGCGACTTTTTTTTATTCTTCTTTTTCAGAAATTAATACTCGTTTCAAAAAAGAAAGTCAGCATATAAATACTCTCATATATGTTACTATTTTTGCCAACCTCACATAATATAGAAACAGAATAAAAACGAAATAAGTATGAAGGCATATGTATTTCCGGGTCAAGGGGCTCAGTTTTCAGGAATGGGAAAAGACCTTTATGAAAATTCAGAAGTAGCAAAAGAATTATTTGAAAAAGCTAATGAAATTCTAGGCTTCCGAATTACTGATATCATGTTTGAAGGAACTGACGAAGAACTAAAACAAACAAGGGTAACCCAACCCGCCATCTTCTTACACTCTGTGATACTTGCAAAAGTACTTGGAGATAGTTTTCAACCGGACATGGTTGCCGGGCATTCTTTGGGAGAATTTTCTTCGCTTGTAGCAAACGGCACTTTGAGTTTTGAAGACGCTCTTCGTCTCGTATATCAACGTGCTATGGCTATGCAAAAGGCTTGTGAAGCAGAGCCTTCAACTATGGCAGCAATTCTAGGACTTGAAGACGAAAAAGTAGAAGAAGTCTGTAACAACGTTGACGGCATCGTTGTACCTGCAAATTATAACTGTCCCGGACAACTTGTTATCTCCGGAGCGGTTCCTGCTGTTGAAAAAGCGTGCGAATTAGCTACTGAAGCCGGAGCAAAAAGAGCATTAGTTCTTCAGGTAGGAGGAGCTTTTCACTCTCCATTAATGGAACCTGCAAGAGCGGAACTAGCTGCTGCAATTGAGGCTACGGTTTTCAACACTCCTTCTTGTCCCGTATATCAAAATGTTGTTGCAAAAGCAGTATCCAATCCGGAAGAAATTAAAAAGAATCTGGTTGATCAATTAACTGCTCCCGTACGTTGGACCCAAACTATGAATCAAATGATTGCAGATGGAGCTACGGAGGTTATTGAAGTCGGACCAGGTAAAGTTTTACAAGGATTATTTAAAAAAGTAGACCGGCAATTCCCTGTGTCCAGTGCACAAATTTAATTATCGTTGAGCTATTCATAAAAAAGGGGAAGTGACTTTATCACTTCCCCTTTTTTCTCCATCGAAAAACTTAACTATCGTAAGACATTTACATGTCCTATATACTCTTCTCTATCATCTACATCTGTTCGCTTCACTACTATTTTCCAGATATAGGTTCCATCTTCAACAATTTTTCCACCATAGGTTCCATCCCATCCAAACTCTGCATCATACGATTCGAAAAGAATTTCTCCCCATCGGTTAAATATGGTCAGGTGATAATTAAAAGGATCAAACCCGGATGTAAACACCGGTAAAAACACTTCATTAAACTGATCCTGATCCGGAGTAAAAGTATTCGGAACGTAAAAAATCAACTCTTCTTTCACTGTAATCACCTGTTCAGTAACATCCACACATCCCGCAGGGGAATAAGCTGTCAACGTCACTGTGTAAACACCGGGTCCATCCGGGAAAGTATGCAAAGGAGCAACATCAGTTGAAGGCCCTGAACCATCTCCGAAATTCCATATATAAGAATCCGCTCCTTCAGAATTATTAATCATCCGGCTGGTTGGATAAACCGTTGACAATTCGGAAGGGTCTGGGTAGAACGATGCTACTGGGTCAGGTTCTACACAAACGTAATTAATGGCTGTTGTTGAATTTGTACATCCTTCAGGTGTTGACACAGTCAGCGTAACATCATAACATCCATAAGATGTAAATGTGGCTGTTATATCCGAACAACTACTAACTGTCTGCCCATTACTAAAAGTCCATTGACAATCTAATAAATTTCCTGTCGATGTATTGTTAAATGTGGCTGTCACTGGAGAGCATCCGGATAAATCCTGACCGGTAAATGATGCAACAGGGTTAGGCACAACGGCCACCTGAACATCATCCGTATTACTACATCCATAGACATCCGTTCCTGTCACCGTATAAATGGTTGTATCTGCCGGGAGGAAAGGAACTCCATTTGAAACGCCATCCGACCAACTATAGGTATTGGCTCCCGATGCAGTCAGAATAACCGTTGATCCGGCACAAATTACAAGATCATTTCCGGCAAAAACAGCAGGAAGATCGTGAACCGTTATCACAGCCGATCCGGTTTGCGCCTGACTACAAGCTGTTGAAGATGCATCCTGAACGCTTAAAAGGTTAACAGTTATCGTCCCGACAACACTTGTAGGAACTGTAATGGTAGCTGTAGTATTAGTTCCCGTCGTAGTTATTGTTTGATTTCCTGCTCCATTCAAATTGTAAGTAAACGTATAGGGAGCAGTTCCGTTGTTCCCTTCAAAAGTTACTACTGGCGCTGCACTGCCTACACAAACATCAGTTGTACCTGTCACCGTTGCTGTTGGGAGCGGATTTACCTCTACTGTTACTGACTGTGTCTGTGGATTAAGACATGCCGTAGAAGAAGCATCCTGAACACTGACAAGACTATAAACAAAAGTCCCAGCTGCTCCTGTTGGAACAGACACAGTGGCTGTAGTACCACCTGTTGAAACAACCGTTTGATCCGGTCCGTTATTTATCGAATAGGTGAATGTATAAGGAGAAGTTCCTCCGTTTCCGTTAAATGTTATTACGGGGGAAGCTCCATTCTGACAAACTTCAGTGGTTCCTGTAATTGATGCTGTCGGAAGTGGGTTTACCGTTACTGTCACCGAGCCTGACTGAGCCTGACTACATGTAGTAGATGAAGCATCCTGAACACTCACCAAATCATACACAAATGTCCCTGCTGTTCCCGTAGGTGCAGAAACGGTTGCTGTGTTACCTGTAGAAACGACTGTTTGATTAGGTCCGTTATTTACAGTATATGTAAAAGTATAAGGAGCCGAACCGTTTGCACCGGTAAAAGTAACCAATGGAGATGTACCGCTCTGACAAACTTCAACCGTTCCATCAATAGTCGCAGTAGGAAGTGGATTTACCAAAATAGTTGCTGATCCGGACTGCGATTGACCACAAACTGTAGTTGAGGCATCCTCTACACTCACCAGATCATACACAAATGTCCCTGCTGTTCCCGTAGGTGCAGTTACCGTAGCAGTATTACCACTTGAGACAACAGTCTGACTCGTACCGTTATTAATTGTGTACGTAAAGGTATAAGGTGCTGTTCCGTCTGCACCTGTAAAGGTTACCACAGGAGCAATTCCATTCTGACAAACATCCGTTGATCCACTTATTATCGCCGTAGGAAGTGGGTTAACCGTTACCGTTACCGAACCTGTTTGAGAATTCAGACAAGCTGTAGATGAAGCATCCTGAACACTTACCAAATCATAAACAAATGTCCCTGCAATCCCCGTAGGCACACTAAATGTTACCTGGTTCGTATTATTGTTAGAAACAATGGTTTGATTCGCCCCGTTATTAATTGTATAAGTAAATGTATAAGGTGCTGTTCCTCCTGAAGCTGTAATCGTAATAACAGGGCTTACGTCGTTACGACAAACTACAGACGCTCCATTAAGAGCAATTGAAGCTGTCGGAAGTGGATTAACCAAGACCGTCGCTGACCCGGATTGAGGCTGACTACATGTCGTTGATGAAGCATCCTGGACACTTACCAAATCATAGACAAACGTCCCTGCGGTTCCTGTCGGTACATTAACTGTTGCAGTTGTCCCTGTTGAAACCACTGTCTGATTAGCTCCATTATTTATTGTATAGGTAAATGTATAAGGTGCTGTTCCGTTGGCACCAGTAAAAGTAATTTGTGGCGAAGCTGCATTCTGGCAAACATCAGTTGTTCCATTGATCGTTGCTGTAGGAAGCGAATTAACAGTAACAGTAATCTGATCTGTATTAACACATCCATGAACATCAGTACCTGTTACCTCATACGTTTGAGTTCCTGAAGGAGTAAATGGAATTCCATTGGTAACTCCATTATCCCAAACATAGTTCACAGCGTTACTTCCGGAAAGTGTGATTGCGTCACCGGAGCATATTGTAAAATCATTTCCGGCAAAAACATTTGGTAGCGGATGAACGGTCAATGTTACATTTGCTGTTGAATCACATCCCGTTGCCGAAACAAAAACCTGAGAATATACTCCACTTGTTGTTTGCGTAACCCCGTGGATCACCATAGACTGTCCCTGGCAAATTTCGTAGGAAAAGTTCGCTGTTATATGAGAGTTCTCCGTTACTGAAAAAGGTGCCGAAGTAGTAGAACATCCGGCAGCATTTGTTACGGTAACTGTTACAGGATTATCTCCATCAGTTACATTCGTCGTTTGAGTCGTAGCTCCGTTTGACCACAGATAAGAAGTAAACCCAGCTCCTGCATCCAGTGTAGCTGAAGCTCCTGCACAATATTCGCTTGCACCACTAATTGATACAACCGGATTTGCATTAACAACGACAGTAGCCGTTTGGTTAATCGTTTGTTGACAAGTTGTTGAACTTGCATCTGTAACGCTTACAAGATTTACATTGAATGTTCCTGCTGTAATTGTTGGAACTGTTATTGTAGCACTATTTCCGGTCGATACAATAGTTTGGTTCGTTCCTCCATTTATATTGTAGGTAAAGGTATAAGGTGTCGTACCTAAAGATCCGGTAAAAGTTACAACGGGATCCGAATCACCAACACAAACAGAAACCCCTCCTGTTACAGTTGCTGAAGGAAGTGGATTGATGATTATCGTCGCAGTTCCCGTCTGAGGATTCAAACATGTCGTGGATGAAGCATCCTGGACACTCACCAGATCATATACAAACGTTCCCGCCGTTCCGGTTGGTACACTTACAGTTACTGAAGAGTTTCCGCTTGCTGTAGTAACCGTCTGGTTTGGTCCGTTATTAATTGTATACGTAAAAGTATAAGGCATTGTTCCACCCGCCCCCGTAAAGGTAATTACCGGAGCAACATCATTCTGACAAATTGTATTATCTCCTCCGATTACAGCAGTCGGAAGTGGATTTACCACTACAGTCGCTGAACCTGCCTGAGCCTGACTACATGTTGTAGACGAAGCATCCTGAACACTTACCAAGTCATAGACAAACGTTCCTGCTGTTCCGGTTGGTACATTTACAGTAGCCGTGTTTCCTGTTGAAACCACTGTCTGATTCGCGCCGTTATTAATCGTATAAGTAAAGGTATAAGGAGCTGTACCGTTTGAACCGGTAAAGGTAATAACAGGGGTAGCGTCATTCTGACAGACATCAATTGTTCCGGCAATGGTAGCGGTCGGAAGTGGATTTACCACTACAGTAGCTGACCCAGTCTGTGCCTGACTACATGTTGTAGATGATGCATCCTGAACACTTACCAAATCATACACAAATGTCCCTACGGTTCCGGTTGGTACGGTAACAGTAACTGTGTTTCCTGTTGAAACCACTGTCTGATTCGCGCCGTTATTAATCGTATAGGTAAAAGTGTAAGGAGCGGTCCCGTTTGAACCGGTAAAGGTAATAACAGGAGCAGCGTCATTCTGACAGACATCCGTTGTACCAGTCACTGCCGCAGTTGGAAGTGGATTAACCACTACAGTAGCTGACCCAGTCTGTGCCTGACTACATGTTGTAGATGATGCATCCTGAACACTTACCAAATCATACACAAATGTCCCTACGGTTCCGGTTGGTACGGTAACAGTAACTGTGTTTCCTGTTGAAACCACTGTCTGATTCGCGCCGTTATTAATCGTATAGGTAAAAGTGTAAGGAGCGGTCCCGTTTGAACCGGTAAAGGTAATAACAGGAGCAGCGTCATTCTGACAGACATCCGTTGTCCCGTTAATTACGGCTTCCGGAAGAGGGTTCACAGTAACCGTTACCTGATCTGTACCCGTACAACCATTAGCATCTGTTCCATTAACTGTATAAGTAGTAGTAACAGTAGGACTCACAGTCTGAGAAGCTCCTGCTCCCAAACCATTGTCCCATGAATAGGAAACTCCTCCTGTAGCGGTGAGTACAACAGATTCTCCTTCACAAATTGTTACATCAAACCCTGCATTTATAGGTGCATCAGGATTAACAGTAACGGTTATATCATCTGTATTCTGACACCCGTTTACATCTGTTCCCGTTACCTGATAAGTTGTTGTTCCGGTAATAACGAAAGGAACCCCGTCAGTTACCCCATTATTCCAAACATAACTGGTTGCCCCGGATCCTGAAAGAGTTATAGTTGAACCGGTACAAACCGTGAAATCATTTCCTGCTGATACATTCGGAAGCGGGTTAACTGTCACTGTTACCTGATCCGTTTCTGTACATCCTGCTGCAGAAGTACCCGTTACTGTATAAATAGTTGTCGAAACTGGAGTGAAAGCTACACCATTATTGACACCATTGTCCCATGCATAAGAAGCGGCATTTCCAGTGGCAGTCAATGTAACATTCGTACCATCACAGACAGTAATATCTGTTCCCGCATTCACAATCGGTAACGGATTAACAGTCACAGTAGCTACATCAGTGTTGGTACAACCTGTTGCAGTTACAGTACCCGTTACGGTATAGTTTACTGTTGTTGAAGGTGATGCATCGACAGAAGCACCTGTAGTTGCACTCAAACTTGTTCCCGGAGACCAGGAATACGTATCCGCTCCTGAAGCTGTCAGAGTAACCGTCTCTCCATCACAAATTGTAGGATCATTCACTGCCACGACGGGTAAAGGGTTAATCGTAATCGTAAATGATTCTATCGAATAACAAACCGGATCCGGTGACTGGTATGCAATTGCAAAAGTACCCGGTCCTGTAGCACTCAGGTCGACAACCCCCGTAGATGAATTAATAACCACTCCAGCTGTTGAGGTGAATTGACCTCCAGTTATTCCTGTTATTGTTGGTGAAGGATCTGCATCATCGAGGCAGTAAGTTACAGAAGGATACGTGAATGATGCGTCTTCCGGCCCTGTAAAAGTCCCGGTTATTGTTACCGGACAACCATTACCGTCTGTTATATCAAACGAGTAATTATCTCCGTCTACCAATCCCGTAACAACAATAGTACCGCCATCTCCTGTTGTAGTATTACTGAAAGAAGCTGACGCAGGTGTGAGATTTGAAGCTGTGAAATCAGATCCATCTACTTGAGGTAAACCTCCCGACACAGTAACTGTTACACTACCTGCCTGACAATCTTCAGATACATTCGTCTGAATCTCCGGCAAATATTGAACGGCATAAGGCGCACCCATTTCATAACAATCCAAACTTGTATTGGTATAAGATACTAATAATGGGTTTGAACTGACATTGTAAGCTGTAATCGGAACAAAATACACCGTATTGTTTGTAAAAACACCGGGGTAATTATCAATCCAGAATTGGTCATTTAGCTCATTCAGGTTTTCTATAGAAGTGACTCCGATCCAACAAGGATCATCCGTTATAAAAAAAGTAGGATCCGGAGTAACCGCCACTGTTGGAGGGCAAGAATAGACTCCCCAAATAATATTGGGATCGTACCCGGACGCTGAAGGCGGATACAATGCTTCTGCCGGTGGTACATAGTCCCCATTTGGCGTAATATCCAAATTATCACCATAACACAAGATGTACGGATTAGTACTTATTCCTCCCATTACCGGTGTAAATGTCCCTATCTCTGCGTAACACACACAAGGTTGTGTATAGCTAATGTTAGACAATGTTATTGTACAGGCAGGATCATCGGTAAAGTATGCCGTTACTGAACAGGTCGAACCATCTGCCGTTATATTATCAATACTAAAACTGAACGGGCTAGTAAAAGGAGCGTTATAGGTAGACGAATTTCCGTGGCAATCTTCTACAATTAACTGTCCCGTTCCAGGAGGGTAATCAAACTGTAACTCTCCTGTCAGATCAAAAGTGTTATCCGGTTGACACGATTGAGAAACAGTCGATATAGATGTAAAGTTACAAACACAGGTGTTCGTGTATAGTACCGAATCAATTGCTGTACAACCGAAATTATCCGTAGCTGTGAGATAATACCATGTATTCGCTGTTGGAGCCGGATTTACTGTAGTAGAGAGTGTGTTCGCTCCCGTTGACCAGGAAACGGAAGTTATTGAGTTATTTAATGTAATCGGAGTTGTTGTAGAAGTGCTCGGCGGAACAGAAAATATAGATGCCGATGCTGCAGAACAAGAGTTATCATTAATTGCAGAATTAATAGATCCTGAATTATAATTTACATTCAAAGGACCACACGTACCCTGACCATTGAAAGCAATACTTGCACCAGTCAATGCGCCAACGTCTGATCCGATACAATCATAAATCTGCACACTCCATCCACCGGCTGATGCATCACAACCGTATAAAGACGACCAGTTTATCATTGTTCCTCCCCCAGGACCATACCCTCCGTAAGTTCCACTAAGTGGCACTCCTGCCGAACAAACATCAAGAATAGTAGTTGAGGCACTCGAAAAACAAAGGTTATTTACATTATTACCACTGTTACAAACATCATTTTGTCCTATTGCCCCCGGATTAGGAGACAATGTAATTGTAGGAGATCCACAGGAAGCAGGTCCAACAAGGAAGAAGCCCAAATCGGAAACATAGGTGTGGTTTGCATTGAAACAGACCTGAATACTTGTTGTATTATCAATGGTCAATGGATTTGGCGGCGGATTGTAATACACAAAATTTGCCACCGGACTTGCCGTACCATTTAAAGTAAATGAACCACAGGCAGCAATGGGAGCTCCTGCATCAACAGTAGTCTCATTCAAAAATACCCAGGCACGATAACATCCTATTCTTGTTCCGTTTGCGTCCGTGATTGCAACCAGATATCCTCCATTAGCCAAACCATTGATCGTACTCGTCGTTCCATTCGTATTTGTGTAGGGATCCCAACCATTCGAAGTCGAATTGTAGGAATACCATTGAAATGTATACGGCGCTACTCCGGAAGGAGAACTTGCTGTTAACGAACCGGTAACCGGATTTCCATCGGAGTCCGGTGTGCAGTAAATATAAATCTGATCATTCGGTGAGCCATCTGTGTAGGATGTTGATGTAGTAGTCGAATGCCCGTTACCCGTTACCTGAGCCAAAGCACCAACAAAACATACCACCACAAAGAAAAGTAGCGTAATCAGTTTTTTCATAGTGTCTGTATATTAATTTTCTTCCGTTTGTTCAGTTCTGCGTATCTTCTCTTCCAAAACACGTCTCTCTTCTGATCCTTCAGGATATTTTACAAGTTCCTTTCTGTAAAGCGTCAGTTGTTCTTCTTTCGAAACCGACTCCGGATTTGAAGGAGTTTCTGACATACGTTGTCTCTGTATTTCAGACTTTTCTAGATTTCTATGATAGTTGGTATCGGTATAATTACTCGTAGTTATAGGCTCAAAAGTACTTTGCCCAAAAGCACCCCCTGCAATAAACAGTATACCAACGACGGTTATACTGCCCGTAAAACAATTCACTTTCTTCTTCATAGTTGTGGGTTTATTCCTGGTAAAAACCAAATAGCATGTTCATTATATTCAACGAGTTCCCTATCAAAAGGGTTGCTTATTTTCATTTTTAAAATTAACATTTTTACAACACCAAGTGAAAAAAAAATATTTATCACCTGACTTATTGTTACCAAGCTCTACTCAACTCTTTTGTTTTAAGCTCTTAAAAAGATGAAATTTCAATTATCTTTGCAGCAACCTACCTAAATTTATTGAAAATGGAAAGCGCCAGAAAGCAGCTGAAAACAATCTTCGGCTATTCTACATTCAGACCTCAACAGGAAGAAATAATTCGAACGACACTCGAAAAAAAGGATACGATTGTCCTAATGCCAACAGGAGGAGGAAAATCAATTTGCTATCAAATTCCGGCACTCGTATTTGATGGTACAACGCTGGTCATCTCCCCTCTCATTTCTCTCATGAAAGATCAGGTCGAAGGTTTACGATCCAATGGTGTAGAAGCTGCCTTTTTCAATAGTTCTCAACCTGAGTCGGAACGGGCAGAGGTTATACAACAGGCAAAATCGGGCGCCTACAAATTACTATACATGGCACCAGAAACCGTATTTCCGGCATTAGATGGTTGGTTATCTATGGTTCCTGTTTCTATGGTTGCCATAGATGAAGCCCACTGCGTTTCGATGTGGGGTCATGATTTTCGTCCGGAATATACCCAATTACATCTGCTCAGAAATTACTGGAAAGACATTCCTTTTTCGGCTCTCACAGCAACAGCAGATAAAGCTACCCGTAAAGAAATCGAAAGCAAATTGGGGCTAAAAAATCCTCACATCTTTCTTTCATCATTTGACCGCCCCAATATCAGTCTTGAAGTCAGAGGTAATATTCCCAAGAAAAAAAAGCAGGAAGAGATCCTCGACTTTATAGAAGAACACGAAGGGCAATCTGGGATTATCTATTGCTTATCACGAAAAGAAACGGAAGACATCAATAGCTTTCTACTACGGAACGGAATTCCTTCCAACCATTATCACGCAGGACTTTCCAATGCCGAACGATCAAGAATCCAAGAAGATTTTATTCACGATCGTACACCGGTGATTACAGCAACAATTGCTTTTGGAATGGGAATTGACAAGTCAAATGTACGATGGGTCATTCATAATAATCTTCCCAAAAATCTGGAAGGCTATTATCAGGAGATAGGACGTGCCGGACGAGATGGACTAGCATCCAAAGCTGTTCTCTATTATACAATGCGTGACGTAAAGCTATTGGCAGACTTTGCGCGGGACAGTTCACAAAAAGAAGTTCTTACAGAGAAACTAAACAGGATGCTTCATTACGCAGAGTCTCAGACATGTCGTCGTAAAACATTATTAAGCTATTTTAGTGAAAATCTGGAAGAAAACTGTGGAAACTGTGATGTATGCCTGAATCCGCCTTCGTTTATTGATGGTAAAGTCATTGCACAAAAAGCACTTTCCGGTATAAAAAGGACCCATGAAAAAATCAGTCTACATCTATTGATCCAGTTACTCAGAGGTGCCAAAACTGCTGATATTTATACAAATGGTTATCAAAATTTAAAAACGTACGGGGCGGGGAGAGATCTCGGTAATGAAGAATGGCTTTTTTATCTGATACAACTCCTTAATCAGGGAGCAATTGAAATAGCTTACGATGAAAATTTTCATCTCAAA
Source organism: Wandonia sp. (assembly GCF_984588085.1). Classification (NCBI taxonomy): domain Bacteria; kingdom Pseudomonadati; phylum Bacteroidota; class Flavobacteriia; order Flavobacteriales; family Crocinitomicaceae; genus Wandonia; species Wandonia sp. The sequence continues at coordinate 9,809 of NZ_CFIGVI010000049.1, read as the reverse complement.
ATAACTCCGTTCGGAAACAAGATCTTGTTTGAAGAACAAGATTTCTTACTCGCCAAATTCTCCGGCTCAGCCAAAAGGCAGACAGAAAAGAAAGTATCTTCTCCCTCTAAGAACACATCTCCAAAAGAAGAGTTATTTCAGAAACTGCGTCAGCTCCGGCGGATTATTTCAAAAGAAGAAGGTGTTCCTGCATATATCATTTTCAGTGATGCTGCTCTTCAAGAAATGGCATCACAACGACCGGTAACGAAGAATGACTTCCTTGATATACCAGGGGTTGGTCACCAAAAAATGGTGAATTATGGAGAAGAGTTCATAACGGTAATCAGGGAATTTGAAAAAACCATAAAGCCTGAGGTATCAACCTATGAAAAAACGTACGAGCTGTATAAAGAAGGACTTCTTCCTGAAGAAATAGCAACTATTCGGAAAATGAATAAAGAAACCATATACTCCCACCTTGCAAAACTCTACATTGAAGGAACTCATGTTGATTTATCTCGTTATGTAGATGACTCTGTAATTGATCGTGTCAGGGAAATTTATGAAAGAACAAAAGATTCCGTATCACTAAAACCCTATTTTGAACACTTCAATGGTGAAATACCTTATTATCAGATACGACTTGCACTTTCTTTACTGGAAAAAGAAAGTGCAGAACTATAATCAAGGACTTTTACATCATCTTATAACGCGATGACATGGCCTTTATTCTATTCATCATTTCCGTTCTTAGTTCAGGTGGCTCTATCACCTCTATCTCACTTCCGTAACTTAACAGAGTACGTATAAGTTCTTCTGTTATTAAAACATGTAAACTAAAGGTTGTTCGTTTATTTCCATTCTTAACCGTTAGCTGTGACGGGTGTAGCATCTGAGAAGCAATGTACTTTGCCGCAATATTATCTGCTTTAAACAGTACCTCAACCGGTTTATCACCTGTAACTGTAATACCAAGACTGTGCTTAAAGTAGAGATCAGGATTGAAATTTACCGGGAGGGTTGCTTTCTCCTCGGAAGGCTCAATATTGCTCATCCGATCCAACCCAAACGTAGAAATCCTGTCTTTGACCAAATCATAACTAATCAGGTACCAGCGATTTCGATACTCCTTTAACAGGAGGGGAGTAACTTTTCGTCGCTTCATTTCTCCATTGGCAAAGCTGGTATAATCGAACCACACTTCTTTTCCACCTTCAATCGCTTGCAGCAACGGGTTGATATATTCCTGTCCTGTTTTTCCATACCCTGTTTCGAACTGGATCATTTCCGTGTCCGGGCGAAATGACTTTTTATGACGCTTCACATCAATGCGGTCAATCATTCTTTCCAAAGCAAAACCATACTCTTTGAAAAAATCCATGTTCCGGAACTGAGCGATCGTACCTGCTGCAAATTTCAATGCATTAACATCATCTTGCGTAAGCGGTGTATCATCAATTGAAAAATCAGGATCTTCGTAATAATATCCTCTTTCCTTCTTACTGTAGTATATAGGTGCGTCATACTCCATACGCATAGCAAACAAATCCTTCTCAATAGTCGAGTCACAAATATTTGCTCCTGAAGAAGAGCCAAACAATGTTTCCTCACACAGCTCCCGAAGCTTTCTTTTGGAAGGATACGGATTATTCGAATTCCGGATAGCCCGGTCAATTACACGATATCGAAGTAAAGCATTTTTTACGTGCGGCATTATTCTTCGGGTTTTTCTTCAGTTTTCTTTTTTCTCAATTCAAAGTTACGTCCAAGATATACCTTCCTTACCTGTTCATCGGCGGCCAACTCTTCAGCTGTTCCCGATTTAAGGATACTTCCTTCGAACAATAAATACGCTCTATCCGTGATCGAAAGAGTTTCCTGAACATTGTGATCGGTTATCAGGATACCTATATTTCGTTTTTTGAGATCCGCAACAATGGACTGGATATCTTCAACAGCAATCGGATCAACCCCTGCAAATGGTTCATCCAGTAAAACAAACTTGGGATTCGTAGCAAGTGCACGGGCAATCTCAGTCCTTCTTTTCTCCCCCCCGGATAACATACTTCCCAAATTCTTTCTTACGTGTTGCAGGGAAAACTCATTCAGTAGTTTTTCAAGTTGTGTATGACGCTCCTGTTTGTTCAGTTTCGTCATCTCAAGGATTGCCATGATATTATCCTCCACACTTAATTTCCGGAAAACAGATACTTCCTGAGGTAAATATCCCACACCAAGCTGCGCCCGTTTATACATTGGCAATTTAGTTATTTCTCTTTCATCCAGAAAAACCCGTCCCGAGTCGGGAGAAACCAAGCCCACAATCATATAAAATGAAGTGGTTTTCCCCGCTCCATTCGGACCTAGAAGTCCAACAATTTCTCCCTGATTCACTTCTACTGTAACCCCTTTAACAACAGGCCTTCCTTTGTATGTTTTCTTAATCTCCTTTGTATACAGTTTCATTAAAAATCAAAATTAAGCCGGGCACGAATGCCGAAGTTATTAACTCCCGGAACTCTGTGTGTCAATCTCCAGGTGAATTCTATGCGAAGGTAGTTGAAAATATTCTCAATTCCTGCCCCAACTTCCACGTATGGCTTCCAATTCAGCGAATGCGTAACATCCGGAAGAATCATTTCCGATAAATGGCGATTCCCGAAATCTCCGGCCACGCCTCTTACAGCCGTAACCATTCTCCATTTCAACTTTCGTATTCCGGGAATCCGGTCAAAAAGCAATCCGTTCCAATGGTGCTCTGCCATTAGCGAAACATAGCGATCACTCACAAACTCAAAAAAGCTCATATTGTTAAATGCTTCTGTCTGGAGCCAATACGATTGATTTCCAGGGTGGACTTTCAGGAACGGATAAGCTGCTCTTCCGAATACATGGCCTGCCTGGATATCATAGTGTATCGCACCAAAAAAGCCAAGCCGCGCCTTATGACTTAACTGAAATTCAATTTTCTGATAATTATAATCTGAGTTAAACAGATCCTTTACTCCAAAAATTGCCTGCAGAGATAAAATAGGGAATCTTGACCCCAAAGAAATTCTGTCAAACTGCCCCGAAATAAACTCCTCATTCTTTCCCCACCGCAATTTAATTGTAAACTCGCTTGCCTTAATATTTTCTATATCCCTGACAACTCCTTCGTTGTCATACCGTTTATAATCCGCAATTCCCAGAGGCGTATACGATTTCCACTCAAAACCACCGTAGAGAATCAAATCTTTTCCAATATCTTTTTCCAGATTCACCCCGGTTTTTTTGACGGAAGTCAACTTATCCAGAGGTCCTGTACGTAAAAGCGTTCCGAAAGTTGCACCAACCTCTTTTGCATTCGGAGACATCCCCAACTGCTCAATATCATTTCGATAATAAACAGCCAGCATCCCTCTCTTTTTAGGGGTTATATTATAGCGCATTCCCACCCCATATTTGATTTGCTGATCTGACCAACCATACGCAAGTCTACCTGCCAATTCAATTCGCTTACTGAACTTATTAGATGTTCGAACCGAAATTTCGTTTCGGATACCTTCTACCTCGTTATAGCTAATCAGGTTATACAAATTACCGACTTCAATCAATCCTAAACGGTAATGACCGGTAGTCAGCATATATCCTGCATTCTGTAAAAAACGAAACGTCGGATTATACGCAAGCGTATCCACCATCCTAATCACTCCTTTTTCATCTTCCGACAGAGGCTCATGTCTGTGATTCCTCCAATAGGATTCGTCCTTTTCTTTAGCATCATAGGCCACTTCTACCCGGCTATCAGAACTATAAAACTCATCATCATACGGTTGATTAATGACAAAGTCTTTTCGCATAGTAGTTTTTCTCCCATAAAAACCATAAATCTTCGATTTACGCAGCAATTGGAAATCAACGATTACACGTTCTCTGGTTAACATCCATACTTCCGGTTCTACCTGATCAAAATCCTGCTCAAATCGCATCCCCCGGACATAGTTCAGATTGGCCCAGGGCGATATATCACCTGTGATTGTTTTAACCGCGTAAGTAGTATCGTGAATCCACATCTCCCCCTCAAATGTCAGATCCCCCTTTCTTTTCGGAGTAAACGTGAGCTTATAGCACCATTGGTTATCAATAAATGCAGAATCAGCAAGGTAGTACTTATAAAACAATTTATACGAATTGTTAAGCGGAGAAATGAATTGTTTACCAAATAAGAAGATCAGATTATCATAGACGTTAATATCCTGATACATTTCCCCCATAAACTGACTGACTTCCAGATTTTCAACGCCGGTGATATGCGTTGCATCCATTATCTCTTTCTTCCGTTTCGGATTCTTCTTGAAATAATAACGGGAAACCGACTCGGAAAGAATCATCGGAAGATACTTACCTTGTTTATTCGAGTCCAGATAATCCAACACCTCTCCCAATTTCTGAACAAACTTTCTATCATCAAAACCATCTCCGATATTATTCAGGTCTAGTTGTATTTTGTTATACGTTTCGTATTCATAAGCATCCAGTTTTTCCCTATTGTTAATCGGCTTATTCCGGACCACGAGTCTCATAAGACGTTCACTTGGTAATTCATCAGGTGCTTCAACAATAATATCGCTCAGCATACCTGAAGCGGGTTGTAAAGCAATTTTAATCTCCTGCGTTTTTCCTACATCAATCGGAACTTTTGTAAGCTCGTACCCGACAAACGAAATTTCCAATGTATCCGTAGCATAATAAGACTCAATAAGGAATTCTCCTTCAAGATTAGTAGTCCCACCACTTTTCGTATCCTGGAATTTCAGATTGACAAAAGGAAGAAGCTCCCCTGTTTCAGCATCCGTAATCACCCCACTGACAACTGTTTTCTGGGCAATAGAGAATATAGGCAGGAACCATACAAATAAGTGTAGTATTCTTCTCATAACTCGGATCAATCGCTAAAGTTATGAAAAAGAAGTTAAGATTTCCAACAGGGTTTATCCTCTAGGCTCTTTTTTTTCAACAGATCTGGCTAACAGAATACTAATCTCATAAAGCAGCACAATGGGTATAGCCACAATAATCTGACTGATCAAATCCGGAGGAGTAATCAGTGCTGAAAGGATTAACACCCCCACAATCGCGTGTTTTCTGTATTTTTTAAGGAATACTGAAGATACAATCCCTAATTTTGCAAAAAAGTAAACCAGTACCGGGAGCAAAAATAAAAGACCGGAAAAAAAGATCGTCGAAATAACCGTACTCATGTAAGATGAAACTGTAAAGTTATTCTGAATTCCCTCTGCAATTTGGAAAGACCCAAAAAACTGAACACTAAGCGGTGCTACAATAAAATAGCCAAAAAGCACTCCGAGAAAAAACAAAACACTTACAAAAAAAACAGTCCCCTTAACCGCTTTTAGCTCATTGCTCTTTAGCCCAGGTTTTACAAACCCCCAGATTTCCCAGAAAATATACGGAAAAGCAAAGATTATTCCACCAACAACACTCATCATCAAAGCATACGAGAACTGTCCGACCACTTCTGTACTCTGCATATTGACAGGCACATCTTCAACACAAACATTGATGGTCCGGCACAAAAAATCAAACGTATAGAAACTTGATTTTCTCATAGTCATGAACAAATTTTCCATGATCCATGATTTAAATATCCAGATTACCGTCGCTATTGCAACAATTGCTACTGAACTTCTCACCAAACGCCAGCGGAGTTCTTCCAGGTGATCAAGAAATGACATTTCTTTATTGTCTGTCATCATTGCTTAATTGATCGAACAAAGGTAGTCAAAAGTTTAGTTTCTATCTACCCTGTCAGAACCAGAAATATCTTAACTTCGTAGCGCCGATTTGTTAAAATAAGTTAATAGAAACAAAAACAGGCTTCGTCCCCGGTTTCGTCAAAATCAGCGATAAATAATTTATAACCAATGTATTTTAATTAACTTCGTTAGCCGTTTTTTTTAGTATATTAGGAGAAGAAGAGTAATTAAGTTGAAGTAATGGAAGTAGTTCAGTTAAAGGATGCGTTAAGGACGTATTTTGGATTTGACCAGTTCAAGGGTGAACAGGAGGCTATTATTACAAATGTCCTTGATGGAAACAATACATTTGTAATAATGCCAACAGGGGGAGGAAAATCTATGTGTTATCAGCTCCCGGCACTTATGATGAACGGGACTGCAATTGTTGTTTCTCCTCTGATTGCCTTGATGAAGAATCAGGTTGATGCTATTCGAAATGTCAGCGAGGAAAACGCAGTAGCTCATTTCCTGAACTCTTCACTAACCAAATCTGAAATCAATCGGGTTAAAGAAGACATTCAGGCAGGAAAGACGAAATTACTTTATGTCGCTCCTGAATCCCTTACCAAACAAGAAAACATTGACTTCCTTACTTCAGTTCCGATCTCTTTCTTTGCAATTGATGAAGCGCATTGTATATCTGAATGGGGACATGACTTCAGGCCGGAATACAGAAGATTACGGGAAATATTTGAAAAAATCTCAAAAGTCCCCATCATCGCTTTAACAGCAACTGCTACTCCTAAGGTTCAGGTTGACATCCAAAAGAACCTGAATATGATGGATGCAAAATTATTCAAAGCATCTTTCAATAGAGATAATCTTTTCTATGAAGTACGGCCTAAAAGAGAAGTTGAGAAAGAGATTATCCGTTTCATCCGTCAACATGAAGGGAAATCGGGTATCATTTACTGCCTGTCCCGTAAGAAGGTCGAAGAACTGGCAGAAGTACTCCGGGTAAACGGAATTAATGCCCTTGCTTATCACGCCGGAATGGATGCTTCGACTCGCGCCAGACATCAGGACATGTTCCTGATGGAGGATGTAGATGTTATCGTAGCAACCATTGCTTTCGGAATGGGGATAGACAAACCGGATGTACGCTTCGTAATACATCACGATATCCCTAAATCTCTGGAAAGCTATTATCAGGAAACCGGGCGTGCCGGAAGAGACGGAGGAGAAGGTCATTGCCTGGCCTTTTACAGTTATAAAGATGTAGAAAAACTGGAAAAATTTCTGCAGGGAAAACCTGTATCCGAAATTGAAATTGGCAAACAATTATTATTTGAAATAGTCTCGTATGCCGAGACTTCCATCTGCAGAAGAAAATATTTGCTCCACTACTTCGGAGAAGAATTTGATGACAGTGCCTGTTCAGACATGTGTGACAACTGCAAAAATCCAAAAGAAAGATTTGAAGGCAAGGATGAAGTCCATCTACTTCTTCAAGCAATTGTTGCACTGAACCAAATGCAGAAAAATAAACATATCAGTGCTTTTTTAAGTGGAAACAAAACTTCTGATATTGTTTCTTACAGACATGATCAACATGAGTTGTTCGGAAAGGGAAAAGAACATGACGAAGTATTCTGGAACGCAGCAATACGCCAATGTCTGGTTAACGGATTCCTCCACAAAGACATTGAATCCTATGGAATCCTGAAGCTAACAGATAGAGGGATGGATTTTCTGGAAAACCCGGTTTCCTTTCTACTCATCCGCGAGACTGATTATTCAGCAACAGATGATCAGGAGATCATCACACAAGCGGGGGCAAAAGATGCTTTTGATGAAACATTGTATAAAATGTTGATCGATCTGCGCAAGCAGACATCAAAAGCACAGAACGTTCCTCCTTTTGTTGTATTCCAGGAGAACTCACTCAAAGAAATGGCTTTTCACTACCCTATCACAACCGAAGAACTCACAAATATCCAGGGAGTCGGGCAAGGAAAGGCCCTAAGGTATGGAAAACCTTTTATCAACCTGATAGCAAGATATGTAGAAGAAAATGATATCGACCGCCCACAAGATCTGGTCGTAAAATCGATTGTTAACAAATCAGGACTTAAAGTTCAGCTCATACAGAATATTGACCGTAAACTGCCACTTGAGGACATCTCAAAATCTCAGGGCAAAACAATGGACGAGATCATTGATGAGATTGAAGCTATAGTCCTTTCTGGAACAAAAGTGGATATTCGTTATTATCTGGATGATATCCTCGATGAAGAAAATCAGGAGGAAATATTCGACTATTTCCGGGAAGCCGAAACTGATTCTTTAGTTGAAGCCTATAACGAGTTTGACGGAGATTATACTGAAGAAGAGTTGCGACTGATGCGTATTAAGTTCATGTCTGAAATGGGGAATTAGAAAAGTCCCCAATAAGTCAAAGTCTATTGATCAGGATTTATTGAAGGACAATTTTATTTCGTCCCAGTTTGATCATTCCTTTCGTTTCCATTTGCTTCAGAATGCGCGAAACAACTTCGCGGGTCGTACCCAACTCATCCGCTAACTGCTGATGTGTAATACTAATCTCTTTGTTGTTATACAGGTTACTCTTCTGTAAGATTAAGTGTTCTAACCGTTGGTCCAATTTCTGAAACGCGACAAGGTTCACCATTTCGAGTAACTCTTCGAACCTTCTGTGATACAAACGAAACATAAAGTCCGTCCACTCCGGATGCTCTTTAATCCACTCACCTGCTTTATCCACAGGAATCAATAGTAATTGCGTTTTCTCTTCAGCTACCGCTTTTACTTTACTCATCTCCTGATGGAGCCCCCCAAGAAAAGACATAATACAACTTTCTCCCGGTTTGATATAGTACAAAAGAATTTCACGCCCGTCAGGATCAGTTCGCATTACCTTCAAACTACCATCAAGAACAATCGGAATAGATCTGATAAACGATTCTTCATTCAAGATGACATCCCCCGGCTCAAAAGTTTTAACCACACCAGAGTTCTTTACATCATCTTTCAGAACAGACTTGAATAATTCATCAGGAAGTACCATACAACACATTTTTTACGTGTGTCGAAGATACTAATTTTTCACTTACAAAACCCAGTACAAATTTCCTTTTAGTCCTATAGGGATTTAGTCCGTCCGCCATCTACGGGAATATTTATACCATTTATGTAAGAAGCGCTTTCGGAAGCTAAAAAAGCCACAGCAGCAGCTACCTCCTCCGGTTCAGCAATACGCTTCATTGGTGATTCTGCAGCCATCTCAGCAAAAATATCCTCAACAGATTCTCCTGTATTATCAGCTTTTACAGCAGCAATAGATTGCAAACGAGAAGTATTTGTTGCACCCGGCAACACGTTATTTACTGTAATATTAAAACGCCCCACTTCATTTGCCAATGTCTTACTCCAATTTGCCACTGCGCCACGAATAGTATTTGAGACACCCAGATTAGGCAATGGTTGTTTAACGCTAGTAGAAATAATATTAATAATTCTTCCGAAACCTGCATTTTTCATACCCGGAATCAAAGCCGTAGCTAAAATATGATTACAAACCAAATGTTGGTTAAATGCATCTATAAACTCCTGTGGCTTTGCCTGAAGAATAGGACCTCCTTTTGGTCCACCAGTATTATTCACAAGTACATGAGCAACATTACCTGAATTCACCCATTTTGAAACAACCTGTTGAACCGATTGCGGATTTGAAAAATCTGCAACAATGTAGGTATGACTTTGCCCTTCATTTGTTGAAAATCCGGTAACCACCTCTTTGAGCTTCATCTCATTCCTTGCAATCGCAACGATTGAATAACCTAACATGGCTAACGCCTTAGCACTCTCAAATCCAATTCCTTGCGTAGCTCCACAAACCACTGCTGTTTTACCTAATCCGATCAAAGTCATTCTGTCTGTTTTTTCTAAAAAGAACAAAGATAGGCTATTTGTTAAATTTTTTCTCTATTTCTTTATTTAACTGATTATTATTATATTCGTTATAATAAATTAATAAACTAGTTGTGATTATGAGAAAGATTTACA
>NZ_CFIGVI010000048.1:14141-21838 GCF_984588085.1 Wandonia sp. | reverse complement strand
CACCAATTTGAAAAAATGAGCGAAATAGAAAATAAGAACCTATATCCAGACGAAGAAACGCCTGTATTGAAACACTACTCTGAATTTGATAGTGTTTACATTGGACTTTTGCCGTTTTTCAAACTTGACAAAGAACATTGTGATACTAATAGTTCTAAAAAAGTAATCTCAATTGAAGAAGCTAGAGAAAAGAACAAAATTTTTGAAAAAATTGGTAATCACTCAAATGTGACAGTTTATTCTACCAATGAATGCTATCCAACCGATGAAGAAATATCCCAAAATGGAAGGAAAGTAACTTGGGAAGAAGTAATTCTAAACACAAATCTGAATGACATTAAAGAGCTTAATAAAGCTTTAATGACTTCAATTGGAGCTTTTAAAAAGGAATTACAACGAGAAGACTTATTGGATATTTTAAATCAATATTCGGACAAGAACAATATTTGGCATCCGTCAGAAGGTGCGTTTGACTTTTTCACTATATCGACAATTTTTGAAATTCTAAAATCAATTGGAATTACTAAAGTTAATGTAGAAGACGAGTTTTATGAAAACAAAAAAGAAATTGACCTGAATGACTTAACACAAAATGATTTCTGCGAAAAAATTTACTTTAAGGATTATTACATTTATGACAATAATAAATCAATACTCTTTGCCATCAGTTGGGACTATTTCTTCTTTTTTGTTGCAATAAATGAAAGAGTGTTTTCAAAAGAATCAATTGAAACTAAATTTGAAGGATTTTGGGCAGATGAAAAAAGCAGTCATTTATGGACTTGGGAAGAAGGAGAAATTGACCAACTTCTGAACTCTGAAAATGAAAAAAAACTGGTGGCAACAACGTATAAAAATAATGGCGGAGTTTCTGCCAAAGCAAAGAACAGTAATAAAAACAAACTTTGGTCTAAACTGAAAAGTTTGTGGTCTTAAAACCGCCACTATTCTTATACAAATCCGTTAGCGGTAATTTCAACCTAACAAACTTCAAAATAACATAATATGAAATTTTTCTTGTCATTTTTTTTTTTTCTTCCTTTAATTCTATTTGGGCAAAACGACATTCAAGAAATCATAAACAAAGAATACGAAAAGGGACATTTTAACGGAACTGTTTTATACTTTGACGGAAAACAAACTCAAAAAATTAACAAAGGTTATTCTAATATCCAATTTGATGTAAAAATTGATGAGAAAACTCGATTTCCGATAGCATCAATAACAAAACTTTTCACATCTATCAGTATCTTACAACTTCAGGAAAAAGGATTGGTTGAATTCAACGACAACATTGGAAAATTCATTCCTAACCTTCCTGAAAACTGTCAAGACATTAAAATCAGAGATTTACTAGCTCATCATTCTCAATTAGAAAACGAACCCATCAAAGCCGTTCTAAACAAATATTCAATTGATGACTACATAAAAGAATTTGTGAAAAAATCGGAGAACGACACGTTGAAATTCAATTACAACAATGTAGATTTTGTTTTGCTTTCAAAAATTATTGAAACAGTTACAAACAAAACATTTTCACAATCAATTGAAGATTTTATCATCAAACCTCTGAAATTGGAAAACACAGGATTTGTTAGTGAAAATGACGTTATAAAGAATTTGGCTTACGGTTATCATAATTATTCGTTCGGAGAAGGAGATAAAAACGAACCCCTTTTTAATGATAGAAGATTTATCTCAAACTATTACGGAGCAGGAGCAATTTATTCGACAACCGAAGATTTACACACACTTTTACTTGCAATAAAGGATAACAAACTAATTTCCGAAAAATCAAAACTTCAATTTCTTTTAAAACCTCAAGCCAATGAATATATAGATTGGCTTTCCGGAAAACCTACTTTTGGATTTTATTACGATGAAAAGCTAAATATTTACAGAAGAAGCGGAAATATTGACGGTTTTAACTCTGAAATTATCACAAACAAAAATTTCGACAAAATCTTAATCATTCTTTGTAACACGGACACAGCAGACTTACAAAATTTAGCGAATAAAATATACTTCAAAAAATAAAAACTACCGCTAACAATGTATAAAAATAATAGCGGTATAATTGCTAAAACCAAAGTAAGTAAATCTAAAAAAAGGTCTTTAATTAACCGAAAAGTTAGTGTACTAAATCCGCTACTATTCTTATACTAGACCGTTGTGGGTAATGGTAAGAGAAAGATGGCAAAAACAAAAACACGTTTATTCTAAACACTTCTCAACAAAATTCAAAAAAGGAACGAGTTTTGATGACCTAAACCTCAAATTACGGTGAAAAACATATTGACATTTATGCTAAAAACAGTTTGTATAACTTCTCTGATGATATTTTTATTCTCAACCAATGTAATTGCACAACCCGGCAATTTTTATAATTATTCAAGCGGTACAGATAGTATTTTCTCGAAAAATCAATTAATTGTCAGAAATGCTTCCAAGGACACTTTGGAAATTTCAAAATTGAAAACCGGCAAAAAACACGGAAAACAAACGTTGTTCTATAACAATGGAGAAGTACAAAGAATATCAAATTTTAAAAATGGATTACTCAACGGCAAAGTAGAATATTATTCGCAAGGAAAAAAAGACCCGTTTCGGATTGAGCATTTCAAGGCATTTCCAAAAGAAGAAACAGCTCGTTTACACGGAGTGTATAAAAGTTTTGACTCTAAAGGAAACCTTGCCGAATTAACGAATTATAAAAATGGCTCGAAAAACGGCAAATACGAATTGTACCACAACAACGGAAAGTTAAAGGAAAAAGGCACTTATGAAGATAATCTGAATATCGGCAACAAACGCTATTATTCGGCTGACGGAACCTTGTTGAGAGATGAAAACTACATCATTATCGACAATCTGGAATACCAAAAACATACACAACAAGTCTCAAACGAAGATAATTCTAAAAAAGAAATCAGACACGTTCCCAAAAAACTTTCACTACTGCACGGTAAAGCAACCTATTACCATTCCAACGGGAAAATTTCTGCCGAAAATAATTTTAAGAACGGCAAAAAAGACGGCTTATGTAAGGAATATCACCAAGATAAAAACAACACATTAAAATCGGAAGTGGTTTTTAAAGACGGATTGGAACACGGTGCTTATGTGCATTACCGCTCAAACGGAAATATAGAAAGAAAAGGGATTTTTTACCGCGAGATTGCGGTTGGTGATACCATTCTTAAAAATGTGTATGATGGCACTATCGAAGTTTATCAAGACAACGGCAAAAAACATCGCATAGAAAACTGGAAAAACTTTAAAAAGAATGGCATTCAGGAAAGCTATTCATACAAAACGGGCGAATTATCCGAACGTTCACGATTTACCGATAACCTGAAAAACGGTTTGGAAGAACGTTTTGACAAAGAGGGCAACAAAACCTACGAAGTACTTTATGAAATCGTAGAAAAAGACGGGCAAAAAGTATCGCAAAAAACAGGAACGGAAACCTATTGGGAAAAGAACACCATCAAAACCACCGTTGAATGGAAAGAGGGAATGCAAAATGGAGTAACAAAATCGTACTACGCAAATGGGCAGTTGGAAAAAATAATGCATTTTAAAGACGGAAAGCTGCACGGTTCTTACCAAACATTTTATGAAAACGGACAACTGAAAGAAGATTATAATAAGCAACATTGGTTAGGAACAGGAAATTCCGAGAACGTGGGTTGGAATACTGTTTATGACGAGTCCGGAAATATCAAACGAAAATTTTATGCCGACGAAAAAGGCAAAAGCATCATCGGGCACAATTTCGAAAACGGAAAACGAAAAGAAATGGGTGTCAACAACATTTTCAAATTGAACTTTTCCGAAACGCATCAATTAAATGCCGTACACTGGTTAAATTGGGTTGGGTCATCATTGGGCTACGATTTATTCAGCAACCAACAAGTCCGGAGAGTACAGTTTTCATTGAACAATCTTCCGGCTTTAACGGCAAATTTTGCTTCAAACGGTGATGTGGTTCAAGTTGTGGACGCAACAGGAAAACGTATTGAAGACCGAAAAGCTATTGAAACCGCACAAAAAATCGCTCAACAATACAACACAAAATGGAAAGATGAAAATTTGGCTTCCGATGCTTTTCCCGATGGAAAATACCAATGGAAATACGCTGATGGTTCTTTGTTTTTCGAGATGGAATTTAAAGATGATTTAGCTCAAGGAAAATGGATGTTGCACAACCCGATCGTTAAAGACACACTTTTTTATGGCGAGTTCAACAAAGGCTTTCCTGTTGGAAAATTAGTCAGAAAAAAAATAGACGGAACGCTTGAATTACGTCAAGAATACTTTCCTAATCACCAATTGAAAGAAAGTTACAGGTATGATAATGACGGAATGATAAGCAACATTACACAAAACGACAGCCTTGGAAACCGTACTTTTTCCGAAGAATATTATGCAGGTGGAATATTGAAAAACAGAAATTTCCATACTTCAAGTAGTCACATACATTTTTCGATGAAAGGAGATACCTTATCGTATCGTTTGTTGGCACCGAGTAAAGATTCCATCATCATCAGGCGACAGTTTTTTGATGACAACAAGCTGAAATCTGACCGTCAGCACAACTTGACCACAGGTGGCGGCTATGTAAAAACCTATTTTGAAAATGGAAAAATCCAGACTTCGCACGAATTGCACGATGACAAACCACACGGAGTTTATCAAAAATTTGATGAAAACGGTAAGTTGCTGACCACAGGTCATTTTAAAGACGGAAAACGCCACGGACAATGGATAAATTACAACGAAAACGGACAAGAAGAAATTTCGTATTTCAAAGACGGTGAAATTTCTATTGAAGCCATTACCGAAAATGAAAATGATGAAAACAGTTGTAGATGCTACGACACTTCCTTGCCAAGTGGAAAAATAGGTTTTGCCCAATCCTTAAACTATTTTGCCGATTACCAATCTATAAAGCCTTATATCCCCAAAAGCATTTTCCCGATAGACGACTGGCACTACGACAAAATATTCTACGTCAACCTTATTACCAATAACGATAGAAGGAGTGGTTCTACACGTTTTAAACTCTTGCTGTTCAATGATTTTTCTTTTCATTACCCGACAAAAAACCATTTAAAATTCAACTTGAACCCTTGCAAAACAGAAGGCTATATCGGGAACATAGCTGCCAATGTGAGTTACGATTTTGAAAACAAAGAAGTGATGTATTCCCAATTAAGCACCAAAAGAATTTCGGTAAGCTTGGAAAACAATCCATTGGTTAACGCAAAAGACTACAGCATTTTTACCGCTTATTTCGATACCGATTATATGAATTTTAATGCCGAAGGAATAGAATCTATCCGGTTTTCTAAAGAAAAAAACGAATGTTATCCACCGGGAATTATCAACGATTTTATGGAAATCCAAATTGAAACGGCACAGTTGGACATTCAACCTAACAACAGATTATCTTATGTTGGTGTTCCGCTTTTGGCGAATGAAACCAAACAGTTTTACGGTTTAGAAATCAATGCTGCAAACATTAATTTTATGATTGACTCTGTAAAAGTTGAAGCCTCTTGCGACAAAATACTTACCGGAAAAAATTACGTAGCAGGAAGAATATTTGTGGGTGGCAATCTAAAAAACGAAGATGAATTTACATTTGGCGATGGAACGACTTCCGTGAGCATAAAAAACCTTCAAAAAACCCTGGAACAAAATGGTTTTTACCGGGTAAAAACAGAAGTTATCGAGCATCGACTAATCATTGAATTTTATGCAGAAAAATAATCTAAAGGAAGCGTTTTACTTACTTTTTGTGATGTGTTTTTTCCAAATATCCGGAAATGCACAGATTATTGATGTTTTTCAAAACAAGGAATATGATTTTTCTACCTATGTGTTAGAAGGCAATTCGGATAAAGAATACGTTCCGTCTAAATTTGAAATTTATCAGGACAAGAACAAAGAAGAAAACAAGCAATGGCAAAACATAGAAAATCAATTAAAAACGATTGCTCTGCAACAAATTGAGAATGAAGTGGCATTTTTTCAATTGCATACCAAAGCTGTAAACTACCTAAAACAGTTAGATGAGCTAAAAAGGATTGTAGACCCGTATCACGAAAGTTCCAATATCAGTCCTGATTTCACGAATATTGAAATTAGCCTAGTAAGTGTGGTGAACAATCAGGGTACTTATTATATTCAATATAATTTTGATGATGTTTACGTAAAGGATTATTATTTGGCAGATTATCAAAGCAATAAAATAATAGCGATAAACAAAACACCTTATTCAAATCAGCAGAAAATATTAAGAGAACTGACACTTAACAGGCTTACAGCAATTTATCTTATCCAAACCAAAAAATTAGATTTAGACAATGTAGAAAGAATAAGGGCGACCCAATCGGGTGAAGAAAGTTTGTCCGATTTTTCCAACCGCATTGATTATTCCGAAGCTTTGGTGTATCCATATTTTTCAGGTATAATGGTAGAGTTTCCTGCCAATTCAAAATCTTCAAGTATTTATGACAACAAAGCTTTCAGAACTTTACTGAAAGGAAATGAATTGCACCAATTGCTTGAAGTTTACCCTGAATTTAAACCCATTTTTCGCCAACCTTTAAAAAAATCTTCAGAAACAATAATTAAGCACTTAGATGATGATGACAATTTTGATTTGTCAAGGTTTAGCAGAGCTCCGAAAGAACTACAGCTTTGGAAAACTTTAAATCTTTCTGACACCAATCCAAATATTTTCTCTCTTACCATCAACAATTATCAGCAAAGTGATACCGTAAAAAGATTTATTGGTTCAAAAAAATACTTTTTCAATAAAAACGGAAAAGTAACAAGAGCAGAAGAACGCAATGACAGAAATAATTTGGCACGAGAAGAAAAATACAACTACAATGAGAAGAACCAATTAATGGATGTTCGGTTATCAGGTTATGGAAACAAACTAAAACTCAATAATTATGAAAACAACCTTTTGAGCTATACCGAAAATATTGAGATAAATGATTATAAAACCGCTTGGGGCAAGGAACTGGTTGACTTGGATATTTCGCAACAACATTTTGCTTACAACAACAACCATCGTTACGCTTTAGCATTTAATGTGGTTGGAGATTTTGACCGAAACAGAACCATACAAAACAGATATATTTCAAGCAACGAATATTGTACAGACCACTTTTGTTTGCTTACCAATGATAGCGGACAGGTTGTTGCCGTAAAGAAAAAAACTGGGTCGCCCATAGATATATTAATGAACGAAAAAAATCAACCGATAGAAAGCTATTTAGACAACGACAGGTACCGGTACTACTTCACTTATGATGATAGCGATAGGATTAAAACATTCTCTTCTATTTCCGACAGTAAAAACACAAGTTTTGTCGAATATCAATACCATAAGAATATCGAAAAACCATTAACCATAACAGAAACCAAAATAGCTCATTCCACTACTATAATAATTCAGGAATATGAAATAGCGTTTTGGGAAGATTGAAAAAGAACCGCTACCCACAACAGCACCTACAAGCAAGTGGGGGTTAGTGCTTCTATGAAAGCGAAGAACTTAATCAAAGTTTTATACTTTTAATGAAGTTCAGTGGTAAAAATTCCTGCCTGCGTGTAGCTGCGAACTTGCTTACGTTACCAGGATTTGGTATATATGATTAAAATAAACCCCGAAA
>NZ_CFIGVI010000048.1:0-14041 GCF_984588085.1 Wandonia sp. | reverse complement strand
GAACGAATAGCGAAGCTGACATTTGCGTCGGTGTATCCACATTATGTTACAAAAGTTGAGAAAAAAGGAAGGACACAAGAAGAGCTACATCTGGTAATAGAGTGGCTGACGGGGTTTGATACGATGAAGCTGGAAGAACTCATCGACCGGAAAGTAACCTTTGAAACCTTTTTCGAAATGGCAACATTGAATCCGAATGCTAACCGGATAACGGGAGTTATCTGCGGCTATCGGATAGAAGAAATTGAAAACCCGCTCACCAAACAGGTTCGTTACCTGGACAAATTGGTGGATGAATTAGCAAAGGGTAAAAAAATGGAAAAAATCCTGAGAACGGTTTAAGAGAGAAAGATCAGATTATAGATAAAATTAACATGATTCCGGTCAGGAATCCCCAAAGTCTGCAAAACAAACTACGATACTCCGCTGAAAGATGGTAAATTTGCCGCGCACGAGTAAGTTGAGATAAAAACCAGATGCGGAAGATTACAGAGATACTGACAAGACCCTACCCCTATTTATTTTCCACCCGTAGAAACGTAATGATAGCGTTGGCTGTCGGACTGCTTGTAGCGGGAATTAACTTTGTGGGAATTCAGCAAAGTACACTGGATGTATACCGATTTGGCAAATTAACGGTTATTGCGCTTGCAGGAGTGACAACCTGTGTTGGAATTCTGCTCGTTATAGAAGGATTACCCCGGTTGGTTTTCTCCCAACGCGTTAAAGAAAACTGGACGACAGGAAAGGAATTTCTGCTGGTTGTGTTCCTTTTGATTGTCATCGCCTTTTTGAACAACCTTGTTTTTTTCTCAATTACACGAAATACTGGTTTGGTAGACTATTCGGATCATCTGTTGAATTCCATTTATTTTGCTGTTCTTATCGGGAGTGTTCCGACAGCTCTGATTATCTGGCTCAACTATACAATTATCCTTCGCAGAAACCTTGCTGCGGTTAACTCCTACAATCTACAACTACAGGATCGACTGAGTAAACCGGTAAACACCCTGTCAGAACAATTGGTTAGAATTCCCACACAAAACAAAAATGAGATACTGGAATTCGATGTGTATCAGTTTTTGTACGCCCGTTCGGAAGGCAATTACCTGGAGGTATACTTGCTCATGCCCGAAGAAGTCAAGAGAATTGTTTGTCGTCTTTCTTTACAGCAGTTGGCAACGGATTTGGAAGAATACACGTTTTTATTTTCTCCGCATCGTTCTTTTTTGATCAATATGCGACACATCGTATCTACTTCGGGGAATGCGCGAAATTATCGGGTACAGTTGAAAAACGTGGATGTAGAAATTCCGGTTTCACGTACAAAATTTGAAGCCTTTAATACAGCTTTTGAAAACTAAAAAGCGCCTTCCTCAGGAGAAGAAAGCGCCTTTTACCGGGCTAGTTGAAATAATAACCAAAACCAATTGAAGGAAGGAATCTGGAGTCAAAATCGGCGAGTCGGAATCTTCCGCCGTCCAAAACCCCTTTCAGCGACAGCCAGGCTTCACACTTGATACTGAATTGCCGGATACGCACCCCAATAGATTGAGAGACCCCGTAATCAAAATACGTGTAATGATGTTTAAATGTCCTCTCGTGATTATCAAAGTCGGTTTTCCAGGTACCCTTTGAAAAGGTGTGCGTTACACCGGCATACGGTTCAATACCAATAAAAAAGTGTTTTTTCCGAAACGGGTACAGGAGTAGTTCACTGACAAAGTAGGCGCCCCCATCCAGTGTAAAACCATCTACATATTCGGTAAACCGGTTGGAGCTTTCCTGTAAGTAACTGTGACGTGACACAATACCCATGAACCATTCGAGATGTTGTCCCGAATGAATCGCCCATTTGGCTTTTACGATACTCCCGAAATGTGATCCGTAACTGGTATTGATAAAGTCAGAGGAGAGTAAAAAATCGAGTTTGAAAGGATGTGACTTTCGTGTACTGTCGGTTTGTGCAGATACTCCGTAAGAGAATAAGGCAGTAAGTGCAATTACAATGAATTTTTTCATGTTTGTGTGATTAAGGGATGAGCGATAAACCATTTTCGAAGCTGACAATCGGACTGTTCCGGTGAGAAGTGTTTTCCAGTTTTTCGTACTGAAAATGTAAACTGTCATAATTCCGGAGAAAAAGCTGTTCAGTAAATGCACCAAAAGCAAGATTCATTGACGCCCCTTCCAGATCCCCCATGGTCATATACAAATTCCCGGGTAAAGCCCCGGATTGTTTCGAATACGCTTCTTCCAACTGAAACAAATAAGCATTATACCACATCAGGTTCGGACTCGCAGCGATAATGGTTGTAAAAGGATGTTCAATATCCTGCTGAAGGAACACATACGTACTGAAAAATCCCCCCAGAGAATGTCCGTACAAGGTTCGGTTTTTAACGGGAACCCCCAATTCCGTTTCAACGTTGGGAATAAGTTCTTCTGTCAGGCAGGTCAAAAAGTTCTTTCCCCCTCCGGATTCTCCCGGGAAGTCCGGATCAGCGGGATAGGAGAAGTCCCGTCCTCTCAGGTTTTTCCCCTTATAGCCGATTCCAACAACAATGTGATCGGTCTTTCCCGTTTTATGAATGACTTCGGCAGCTTCCCGCAGATAGTCGTCACCATCCAGCAGATAGATCATTTTTGCCGGAGTTGCCGGATTATACGTGTTGGGGATAACAGCCCTGAGTGAATACGTTGTTTGCGTTTGTTGGGAGTGCAGATCAAAAGTATGGATTTCTCCAAGTTCCGATAGTTTTTCTTTTTTGCACGAACTTAATGTCGCCATACCTAAAGCGAACAAAAGAAACGAGCGATACAATTTTCCACCAGTTTTCATATTCTTTTTTTGAAATTAAATCTGGGGCAAAAGTAGAGAGGTGTCTGATGGTTTTTTTGCTGAAAACCTTACTATGGTGTGGAATGACGTGATTTTGGGATGAAATGGCAGGGAAGACTAAGCCTGTTTTTGTAGAGGTAAAAACAGCGGGTAAGAAAACGAACAAATAACAGAATCCGTTAGCAGATCAAAACAAATATACTTTTTCAAAAAACAAGTCCGAGGGAGCCCCCAACGACATACTCCTGACGTTTACTAAATTCATTAACAAGAGTAAAATCACAGTGAAAACCAAAAAAGAACTGACCGATCCTGAATTTCATTCCCGGTTGTATTTGTAATCGGTACAAGCGGTCCATATCCAGCGTGGAATAGAGATTTCGTTTCTGAAAAGCAACACCCTGTAAAAGGGTGGTATAAACGGACCATTTGAAACCCTCTTTGTTTATCATGTAAATACCACCACCGATTCCCAACCGAAGTCGATTAAGACTTCCGTAAAAACGGGCATCTCCGCTCTGTTCTTCGAGTTTGTAAATACTATTTTGAGGTCCCAGTGTAAGCTCACCGAAAACCCGTTTATTTTCCATGCGGGCCATTATGTCAAACGCAATTAATCCCACTGCTTCTTTTTTCGAAAAGGATTCGTGCTCTACCTGGCATTGAAGCCCCATCCGGATAGTTTGGGAACGAAGTGTATATACCCCGGATAACAGAAACACGACAAAAAGAAAAAGAAGCTTTTGCATTCCGGAAAAGTACTAATTTTCATAAAGAAAAGCGCAGAAGCACGTGCAGAAACGGAACATAAAATTCAGGTAACAGTGCTTTAACAAGGCTTAATACATATTCAAACAAGCGTAACCATTCGTTAATGAACGATTGGTTTGCATACTTCATCTTTGAAGTGAAATAATTAAAACACAATAAAGATGAAAAAAGGTTACCTGGTGATTGCCATTGGTTTAATCACATTTTTACAATCGACAGGGGCTTTGGGACAAAATCCCGGATTGTTGATTTCCGAGTTTTTGCAGAACCCTTCGGGGACTGATTCACCCTATGAATATGTTGAGCTACTTGCGACAGATGATATTGATTTTTCGGTGACACCTTATACAATTATCGTTACAAATAATGGAACTGCTCAGGCCGAAGGTTGGGTAACAGGTGGAACCTATACGTATGCGTTCGAAATTTCTACAGGTACGGTTAGTGTCGGAGATGTAGTTTATGTGGGAGGGACATTAATGGCTCCTGTGGGAACAAAGTTGCGGATGATCGACACGGGTGTTGATGGAGGAGACGGAGGAGTTGGTAACGCTACATCCAGTGGGGTAATTGGAAACGGAGGTGCCAATGCAGATGGAATAGGTGTGTTTAACGTTCCTGTTTCGTCGATTACATCTTCTACTGTCCCAACAGACGCTGTTTTTTTTGGTACAGGAATTGGTGCTGCTGAAGTAAATGGCGGAGCAGACGGATACGAGCTTCCGGTGAATGACCTGTATAGCGGCGGAAAACTCACAGCTACCAGCGCGTATGTTGTAGATGCCGATTTAACTGTGGCTTCGGGAATGTTTGACTTAACAACAAATACGTTTGTCATTCCGCGAACATTCTCTTCAGGAACTGCTACTGAAACCTCCGAAATACTTTTTGGGAATGCTGCTCCCGTACAGATTGGTTTTGATGAAAACAACAGAACCGTAAACGAGGATGCCGGAACCATTTCGTTTACAATGACTCCGCTTAATGCTTCATCAAACCTGGCACAATTTGATTTGGAGATCGTTGGGTTTTCCACAGCAACAAATCAATCGGATTTTTCAATTGCGCAAATGTCGTATACTATTCAACCAGGGGTAACCACCCCGATCACGGTGTCCGTAGAAATTCTGGAAGATCTTCTGGAAGAACAGTCAGAGTACATTACACTAACGATAGTAAATGAAAACAATGTACAGGTTAGCGGAAACCCTTCGATTACACTATACATAACCGATAACGACAGAATACTACCGGCTGCAACAAACGAAGTAAAACTTCAGTTACTGACCAGCTTTTCGAATGGAGCAGAAGACCTTTCTTCGGCAGAGATTACAGCGTACGATGAAGGATCGTCTCAACTGTTTATTGCCAACAGCGTGGCAAACACTATCGATTTTGTAGATTTTCAGGATCCGTCAAATCCGGTTCTTGATTTTTCATTCAATGTAGACTCAATTGGTGCTGTAAATAGTATCACTGCCTACAATGGAGTAGTAGTGGTTGCGTTAGAGAATCTTGACCCGCAACAAAACGGGTATTTACTTTTTCTGGATGCAGACGGTAACTGGTTAAATCGTATCGAAGTAGGAGCAATGCCGGACATGGTGACTTTCAACCATGCGAAAGATAAAATCCTGGTGGCAAACGAGGGAGAACCGAATGATGATTACACAATAGACCCGGAAGGAAGCATCAGTGTTGTAGATTATTCAGCTGGAGCAGCAGCTCTTACACAATCAGATGTTACGATGATAACCTTCACAGCGTATAATGGTCAGGAAGTAACCCTTAGAAATCAGGGTATTCGTGTTTTCGGACCGGGTGCATCCGCTTCTCAGGATTTTGAACCGGAATACATTACCGTTTTGGAAAACGATGAGGTTGCTTATGTTTCCCTGCAGGAAAATAATGCACTGGCAGTACTTGATTTGGTAAACAATACGGTAGAGGATATTCTGCCATTGGGTACTATAGATCATAGCCTTTTTGGTTTTGGTATGGATGTAAGTAATGTGACAGAAGGAATTAACATTGCTAATTTCCCGGTAAAGGGAATGTTCCAACCGGATGCCATCTCATCAATTACAATTGACGGGGCGCCTTATATCTTTACAGCCAACGAAGGAGACTCGCGTGATTATGACGGATATAGTGAAGAAGCGCGAATTAAAAACCTTGTGCTTGATCCGACTGTTTTCCCGAATGCAACGTTCTTACAAAGAGATGAAGTGTTGGGACGGTTGAACACAACACGGGCAAATGGTGATGCGGATAATAACAACCAACACGAAGAAATTTACACCTACGGAACCCGTTCATTTAGTATTTGGGATGCGGACGGAAACCTTGTTTTTGACAGCGGTGACTGGTTTGAACAAATTATTGCAGCAGATCCTGTCTTTGCAGAAATGTTTAATGCAAGTAATACAGGAATGAGTACGAAGAATCGTTCAGATGATAAAGGTCCGGAGCCGGAGGGCATCGCAACAGCTTACATTAATGGTGTGCCTTTTGCTTTTGTTTCATTGGAAAGAATCGGTGGAGTAATGTTGTTTACTATCAGTGACCCGACAGCTCCTCAATACTTAGGTTATTACAACAACCGGGATGTTGCTACCAACGGACCGGATAAAGGAGCAGAAGGTTTGCTTTATATCGAAGCAGATGCATCCCCGAATGGCAAGGCACTTTTGATTCTTTCCAACGAGGTTTCCAGTTCATTAACCATCTTCCAGGTAGAGACTTGTCAGGAGTTGTCAGGATTGACAATTGCTACTACAGACGGAACGGACGAGTATTGTGAAGGATCTTCTACTGAAATCGTCGCGACATCTTCCTCTACTTTGGATTACCAGTGGAACCTTGATCATTCGGAAGTATCCGGAGCGACAGAAAGTTCTCTGGAAGCTGATACACCGGGAGCCTATTCGGTTTCTTTTACCAACACATCTGAATCCTGTTCAGGAACAACAGCCGCACTGGATATTGAAGAATTGCCGGCTCCTGTTCCAACAATCACCAGTTCAGATGACGCACTGACAACAGAGGTGTTTACTGGGTATGAATGGTATTTTGAAGGAAGTGCGCTTCCTGATTCGGATCAGCAGACCTGGACACCTACAGAAAACGGAGACTATACCGTTGTAGTAACAGGAAGTAATGGATGTGAAGGAACTTCTGCGGTGTACACGGTAATGGGGCTATCTCTATCTGATTTTGAAAATTCTGCATATACGGTTGCACCTAATCCTGCAAATGAGGTGGTTACCATTTCAGCACAGGCTGATTTCAATGTTTCGTTGTATGATGCGGGAGGAAACCTTATTTACAACAGCGAATCACAGAATAAAGGAGTAAACATTGCTGTTTCCGGACTGCCTAACGGGGTGTATTATATACAAATCACATCAGAAAAGGTATCGGAGACGTTTAAGTTAGTCGTGCAACACTAAGCCGACAATCCGACAATGATCGTGACAAAGCCTTCTGAGTGGATTTACTCGGGAGGCTTATTTTTTTGAATAAAAAGCAGATAGGAAATGAAACAGGAAATAAATTAACTTCCAACTTTTGAGTTAGTTATATTTTTGTATATTTCGTCATGACAAAATTATGACAAAAGTCATTTTACTACCTGATGCTTGTCACTTACTTTGCTCGTTGAAAGAATTTACTTTGCCGATAGATATGGGAATAATATACATGATGATAGCGGTTAGTTTACTCCTTGCAATAGTCTTCCTGGTGTCCTTTATATGGGCGACCAAGGATGGACAATTTGACGACGACTACGCTCCGGCTGTTCGCATACTTTTCGACGAAGAAACAAAACAGGAAAAAGACAAAAAACAAATAGATGGAAATCCAGAAGTTTAGTTACGACAACGTGATCGTAAAGAAGTTCGCTTATGCGACTATTATTTGGGGAATCGTAGGAATGACTGTCGGGCTTATAGCAGCTCTTCAGCTTGCTTTTCCACAGTTTTTTAACGACCACCTTTCGGTTAAATATATTTCCTTTGGTCGTATTCGTCCCTTGCATACGAATGCTGTGATCTTCGCTTTCGTAGGAAACGCGATTTTTACGGGAGTTTATTATTCGCTGCAACGTCTGTTGAAGGCACGAATGTGGAGTGGTGCGCTTTCCAATATTAACTTCTGGGGGTGGCAGTTTATTATTGTCTGTGCTGCTATTACACTTCCTTTGGGATACACAACCTCAAAAGAATACGCGGAACTGGAGTGGTGGATTGACATCCTGATCACATTAATGTGGGTCGTATTCGGTCTCAATATGTTCATGACAATTATTAATCGTCGTGTAAAGCATTTGTATGTAGCCATCTGGTTCTATATCGCAACGTTCGTAACAGTAGCAATGCTACACATATTTAATTCATTTGAAATTCCGGTTTCATTTATGAAAAGTTACTCGTGGTATGCCGGAGTACAGGATGCATTGGTGCAGTGGTGGTATGGACATAACGCTGTGGCATTCTTCCTGACAACACCATTTCTGGGGTTGATGTACTACTTTGTTCCGAAAGCAGCAAACCGCCCGGTCTATTCTTACCGTCTTTCGATTATTCACTTCTGGGCTTTGATCTTTATCTATATCTGGGCAGGACCTCACCATCTTTTGTACACCGCACTTCCTGATTGGGCACAGTCGTTGGGAGTTGTTTTCTCGGTAATGCTGATCGCTCCGTCATGGGGAGGAATGCTGAACGGACTGTTGACACTTCGCGGAGCCTGGGACAGAGTGCGTGATGATGTTACATTGAAATTCATGGTGGTGGCTCTTACCGCTTATGGTATGGCAACTTTCGAAGGACCACTGCTTTCCCTGAAGAACGTAAACATGATCGGTCACTATACCGATTGGATTATTGCACACGTACACGTTGGTGGATTGGGATGGAACGGAATGTTGACGTTCGGTATGCTGTACTGGTTGTATCCTAAATTATGGCAAACAAAATTGTATTCAAAATCGTTGGCAAACACACACTTCTGGATTGCTACTTTGGGAATTATCCTGTATGCAATACCAATGTATGTAGCAGGTTTTATGCAAGGTTTGATGTGGAGACAATTTGCAGCTGATGGTACATTGATGTACAAAGACTTTTTAGAGACCGTTACTGAGTTGAAACCGTACTACATCCTACGTTCATTAGGAGGATTGTTGTACATCTCAGGAGTAGTTCTGATGGCATACAACCTCATAAAGACTGCTCGTGCAGGTTCATTCCTGAGAAACGAAGAGGCAGAAGCTCCGGCTTTGGCAAAATCTTCAGGTGGACGTAAAAAAGGAGAATACTGGCACAAGTCTATCGAGCGTAAACCGATGCGCATGTTGGTGATCAGTTTGATCGTGGTGGCCGTGGGAGGAATCATCGAGATTATACCGACCATTATTGTCAAAACCAATGTGCCGACTATTTCAACGGTAAAGCCCTATACTCCGCTTGAATTGGAAGGTAGAGATATCTATATACGGGAAGGGTGTAATAACTGTCACTCACAGATGATACGTCCCCTTCGTTTCGAAACCGACCGTTACGGAGAATACTCAAAAGCAGGGGAATTTGTATACGATCACCCATTCCTGTGGGGGTCAAAACGTACCGGTCCTGATTTGGCAAGAGAAGGAGGACTTCGTTCCAATCAGTGGCATTACAGTCACATGATTATGCCGAAAGAAGTTTCTGCAAACTCGATTATGCCGGCATATGCATGGATGGCGGAAGACGATCTGGATATTTCATTGACAGAAAGAAAAATAACAGTGATGCGACAATTGGGCGTTCCTTATCCGGAGGGATATGAGAAACAAGCAGTTGCCGACCTGAAAGCACAGGCACAGGAAATCGCAGCGGATATCGTTAACAATATGTCAAAGAATCCAACTCAGCAGAAAATTGATGACCTGGCGAAAAAGGATATTGTTGCTCTGATTGCTTATCTGCAAAGATTGGGTACGGACATCAAAGCTGTAGAAGTTGAAGATAATGTTGAACAGACAGCACCGGCTGCCGAATAACCAAAAGAGATGTTAAAGTTTATAAAACATCACATGTCTACGATTGAGAACATTGAGATATTTCCAATCATCTCCCTGTCCATATTCGTAGGATTCTTCGCGATACTTCTGTACCGTGTGATACGAATGAAAAAAAGTGAAATATCGGAAATTGAAAATATTCCCTTTGAGGATTAAAAACCGGAAGACAATGAAAAAGCAAATGAAGAAATATATCCTTGGAGCATTGGTACTGGTCGCGTTTGGGTTACAACTGCACGCACAGGACGGTAAAGAGTTATTTGAGACAGTATGTAGTACCTGTCATAAAATCAATGATAACTCGACAGGTCCGAAATTGAAAGGTGTACGTCAATTGTGGGCAGATGCAGAAGAATCTGATTTATTGTACGAATGGGTGAGAAATCCGGCCGGATTGATAGAAAGCGGAAAAAGTAAGCGGGCAATTGTTGCTGAAGCATACAGCCCGACAAAAATGACGGCACAAAATCTTACCAACGAACAGATCGATGCTGTTTTTGATTACGTAGAGAATTGGCAGCCTGAGCCTGAAGAACCAGAAATTGCGGGTGACGGACAGGTAGCTCCTACGATTGTTCAGAATTACAAGGAAAATCAGAAAATGTTTTACTGGATGATTGGGGCAATGGTGGCTTTGTTGATTGCAATTATTGTAATGGCCTCTTCCATTCAATCGTTCATGAAGTCCGATTATTTCAAAAAACGAATGAAAGACGCTTATGATCGTCAACATGGGGGAGGAACACAAAAATTAACAATGCTTGCTTTACTTGTCGGTGCATTGTCTTTCCCTGCTGCTTCTATGGCACAGTCAATGGATACAGGTGCCGATGAGGTTCTCTTCAAAATAACAACCAGTGACCTTTATCTTGTAGGAGCAATCAATATCGTATTACTGTTTGTGCTGATTTATCAGGCGCGTCTTTTCCGGTCACTGTACCGAATGACACTAACTCCGGAGCAACAAAAATCCGTTGAGAGTGAAGGAATCACAGCTAAGAAAATCAATAAAATCCTTACGGATGCTGTGGATATCGAAGATGAGCAGTCTATCCTGCTGGATCACGAGTATGACGGAATTCAGGAGCTGGATAACAACTTACCACCATGGTGGGTTTGGGGATTCTATGCTTCGATTGTATTTGCGGTAATCTACCTGTTTAACTATCACATCTTAAAAACGGCTGACTTACAGGTGGCTGAATACGAAAAAGAAGTAGCTCAGGCGGAGATTGAAATTGCTGAATACCGTGCTAAAATGGCAATGAATGTGGATGAGTTCAATGTAACATTACTTACAGATGAATCTGCTTTGGCAACAGGTAAAACATTGTTTACGAAAAATTGTCAGAGTTGTCACATGGAAGATGGCCGGGGAGATATCGGACCAAACCTGACGGATGATTATTGGATTTACGCCAATGATATTGCGACAGTCTTTAAAACAGTAAAATATGGTACACCGAACGGAATGCCGGATCATGAAAAGAAACTTAACCCTATAGAGTTACAACAGGTAGCTTCTTATGTACTATCTTTAGAGTACGTAGCAGGTAAAGAACCTGAAGGGGAATTAATGAAGAAACAGGAAGTTGAAGAGACAACTCCCGATGAAACCGAAAATTCGTCAGAAGAAGAATCCGTTGATGAGGAATCTGGTGATTCAACAGAAGAATAATCAAAAAAGCCTCATCAGAAATGATGGGGCTTTTTTAAAGTTTGTGATTGTGACTAAAGTCGCAGAATAACATGAAGAGAGTAAATAAATTTCCAATAGAATAACACCACAAACATGGAAGAACAGGAAACGTACAGAGATACAATCGCTACAGTTGATGAGAAGGGAAAACGGATCTGGATTTTTCCTAAAAAACCATCCGGGAAGTTCTACGACTACCGGAAATGGGTAAGTTATTTATTGTTGGTATTTCTGTTTGCCGGTCCGCACATTAAGATTGGTGGAGAACCGATGCTTATGTTCAATGTTATTGAGCGAAAGTTTGTCATATTCGGACAGGTTTTCTGGCCACAGGATTTTTACATTTTTGCTATCGCCCTGGTGCTCATGGTGGTTTTTATCGTCCTGTTTACTGTTATCTATGGTCGTTTATTCTGTGGATGGGTGTGCCCCCAGACAATTTTTATGGAAATGGTCTTCCGGAGAATTGAATATTGGATTGAAGGTGACTGGACACATCAGAAAAAACTTGATCAGATGCCCTGGAACGGGGAAAAGATCCGAAAGAGAATCCTGAAGCATGCTATATTTTGGGGAATTTCATTCCTGATCGCCAATACGTTTCTGGCTTATATAATCGGGGCGGATGCCTTGTGGGAAATTCAGACGGCGAATCCGATGGAACACCTGGGAGGATTGATTGCTTTAATTATTTTCACCACCGTATTTTATGCCGTTTTTGCGCGGTTACGGGAGCAGGTTTGTACAACGATATGTCCCTATGGACGACTACAGGGAGTTTTGCTGGATCGCAATTCCATTGTAATTACGTATGATCACGTACGTGGAGAAGAGCGGGGCAAATTCAGAAAAAATGAAGATCGAAAAGAGTCTGGAAAAGGAGATTGTATTGATTGTGGTCAATGTGTAAACGTCTGTCCTACGGGTATTGATATCCGAAACGGGACACAGTTGGAATGTGTTAATTGCACCGCCTGTATAGATGCCTGCGACCACATGATGGAATCTGTAGGACTGGAAAAAGGCTTAATTCGCTACGATAGTGAAAATGGAGTGAATACGGGAACCCGCTTCAGCTGGACGAGACGAATTAAAGCGTATACAGCTGTATTGGCGCTTCTTTTAGCGGTTTTGGTTGTACTCGTTGTGACACGTACGGATTTTGATGCAACAATTTTGCGACAGCGGGGGGCGACTTATCAGGAGTTACAGGATGGACGTATTAGTAATATTTACGAGATTGACCTGTCCAATAAAACGAAAAAGGAATATACGGTGGAACTGCGTATTCTGGAAGGAAAAGGAGAGATAGAAGCGGTTGTCAAAGACATGGTGCTTTTGCCTGAAAAACACATGCGAGAACGTTTTCTGATTAGAATGAATCAGGATGACGTGAAGAAGGGGAAGAATGAGCTTATTATCG
Organism: Wandonia sp.; assembly: GCF_984588085.1. Lineage (NCBI taxonomy): Bacteria > Pseudomonadati > Bacteroidota > Flavobacteriia > Flavobacteriales > Crocinitomicaceae > Wandonia > Wandonia sp. The sequence goes on along the minus strand of NZ_CFIGVI010000048.1, from coordinate 1,239 downwards.
GAATATACGGAAACGGAGAACTGATTACGAAGGCAAGAACAACATTTATCGGACCATTATTGTAAAAAGATGAACTGGGGAAAAGGAATAACCATTGCGATTATAGCATTCATGACATTTATCGTTGTATTGATTGTCAACCTGATGTCAAAGAATGTGGATTTGGAGTATGATGATTACTATATGAGAGAAGTTTCGTATTCGGACAGAATTACAGCAGAATCAAACGGACTACCTTTTGTAAGAACAACACGGGTTCAATTTACGGAGGATGCGCTGGTAATTTTGTTACCGGATGATTTTCCGGCAGTAGATTCGGGTCTGGTGCACTTTTACAGACCGGATAATGCCGGAGCAGATGTGCGAATGGAACTTACCAATGAGAAAGAACAATTCTTTCCGATCAAATTATTTAAATCGGGAAGATATGAAATCAGAATGGAGTGGACAGGAGACGGGAAGCCGTATTTCCTGAAAAAAACCGTATTTGTTCAGTAGTTATGGAAACATTAATCGGAGTTGCTGTTTTATTGGGGTTGGGGTCGAGTTTACATTGCCTTGGGATGTGTGGACCGATAGCTTTTGTGTTACCGCTGAACCGAAGTAGTTTTGGCACCAAAATTTCCGGAACCTTGGCGTACAACATAGGGCGTGTCGTTACGTATGCGATCTTGGGAGCTGTTTTTGGTTTTATAGGAAAGAGTTTTGAATTGATGGGCATTTTGCAAATTATGTCTGTGGTATTCGGTGCTTTGATAATTCTGGCAGTTATTTTTCCCCGGCTGATAACGCGTTTAGCTCCGGTTAATCGGGGGTATCTCAGATTCAACAACTTCATTCAAAAGAAGCTGGGATATTTTCTCAAAAACAAGTCGGCTTCAGCTCTGTTTACCATAGGTCTACTGAACGGGTTATTGCCCTGTGGTATGGTGTATATGGCGTTGATGGGATCGTTGGTATACGGTTCAGTTTCCGAAGGTGTTTTATTCATGGTTTTCTTTGGATTGGGAACGATTCCGGCAATGGGTACAGCAACCTATTTTTCAAATGCAATATCGTCAGGTTTACGGAAGAAATTTCAGAAAGCTGTCCCATACGTAATGGTCGTTTTCGGTGCTTTAATTATTATCCGTGGTCTTAATTTGAACATTCCCTATTTATCGCCTCAGGTAAAGATGAATGCAGAAAAAGAAGTGACTATGAGTTGCTGCTCAAAAGCAAAGACCTGTGATGTTCAGG
>NZ_CFIGVI010000047.1:8938-22089 GCF_984588085.1 Wandonia sp. | reverse complement strand
GTACCTGCCACATTCCGTTCTTCCACATTGTTAACTCCCCCGTTAAAATAGACGGGAACCCCATCCAGACTGTCTATTTCTTCCCCAACCGTATGAAATGGATTCAGGTTTACTGTCTGTACCAATTTCCAAACTCCAAGTAATAAAAGGATTCCCACTGCCAATATTCCCATCAACCTTTTCCGGCTACTCTTCCCCTTCATTCAACTAAAGATAATAAGATTCAACCACCCTGCTTTCAGTCAATAAAAAAAGAGTAATTCAAACCAACGTTAAATCACTATTACAAAAAATTTAATCCGGAAAAAAAGATTTTCTTTCACCTAATTATCAACCTGATAGCCCTCAGGTAAACAACTATTTATTAACATTATCACAATTCATTTCGGACTGAATCCCCCAATAATTGAAGTATTCACCTCCATAACTTCCTCCTCCTTCATAGTTTCTTCTTATTTGTCCATACGACAAATAACATTTCCCCTCTTTTTTAACTGCAATGTCTACATCCAGATATTTGTATTGGGGATAGCCGAAATCATTCTTTTTTACCTGCCATACAGCTGAAGTAATAACCGTTCTTACAGGAGTTCCACTTTCCACTCCTTTTGAAGCCATTGCTTCATATTTTGTATTACTCATTGCTTTTCCACCCAATCGTACAGCATCAACCAGCTCTTTTTCGTATTTCGCACGATATGCATCACACTTTCCACTATCTATATACTCCCCTAACGTACTTTTTTCCTTATTCAACTTAGCTTCGATTTCATTTATTTTCGACTTATCTTTTAGCAGATATTCTTTTTTGAATTGAATCGTTTTAGATAACTCTTCCATTTTTTTGAAATGCGACTTTGCATTTAACAAGTAATCTTCCTCTCCACGAGAGTTAGGTTTGTGAGCATTTTTAATTACTCTATCTACATCTTTCTCCAGATCATCAAGTTGTTGATATACTTCAACTTCAAAGAAATTATCTACAGCAGTAATTCTTTTCTGTACATAATCCCCTTTATACTTTTCCGGTTGTTTTGTTTGAAAGTCTTCTTTGAAAGAATAGTACCCTGAATAAGACGGCTCTAACGTCTTATCATTCATTTCATGCCCCATGACAACCCAACGATAGTAACTTTCCAATTTTTTATCATAACCGGCAACAACTTCGTATTCTTTCATCTCAGCAGAACGCTTCTGTTCCAGATTTGTGTAGCTCTCTTCGAACTCCTTGTAGTAGCTCTTTTTATCCTCTCCTAATGATTTTAACTCACTCAGCCCCTCTTCTACCTTCTTTAAATCTTTGACAACCTGCTCATTTTCCGTTTCTCTATTTAGATCCCAGGTCGAACCATCGAGAGTCCCCTGAGCGGATTTTAAATTATCACGTGTTCTTGAATACGCTCTATACACAGGATCGTCAGGATTGTATTCCGGCTTTCCATCTAACTTATCTTTTAGATTACCTGAACTTTCATTTGAATCCTTTTTAGTGATCTTAACTTTTGGTTTCCTAATAGAAATTTGTGCGTTTAAAGGCTGTGTATATAGCCCGCCAATAGCAAATACAAATAATGTTACATATAAGTTTACTGTTTTCATAAGTCGATATTTATAGTTCAAATCTATAAATATATTCCGCTAAATACTAATAGATTAAGTCTTTTTCATAAATAGGTAGCCTGTATTTTTAGTCTGTTTTTCAATTACATTCACATACAAGATGATCTTGTACAGCCTACAATTATTTCCTAAACACTAAAACAATCACGAATCAAAAAGAGATCTTTCTAATGGTATCACCAACCAAGATCATTATAAACAAACCTCTTTATCTCGATCTGATTCCTGAAGAAATAAAAGCCTCTCTCATTTGGTTTCCGAAGAGAGTATCCTGATAAAAAATGCCTGCTGTCAGTACACTATTGTTTACTTCTGCTCTTAAAATTTCTATATGCTGGATAAAACCATACCAACTCGCTTTTACCCTGTAACTTGAAAAATCATATCCATTCACCTTGACCGTAGCGGAAATTGAATCAAAAATAACATCCGGAAGAATAAAGTTAGCCATTACATAATGCTCTTCATTCATGAGCCTATTGGCTTCCTTAAACGTTTTTTCTACCTCTGAAAACTGTTCCCGCTCCTCAGTAGTGATAAAAAAATAGTCGAATTCGGAATGTTGAATTACCAATTGTGTAGTGGCTCTGTAAAACGAACTCAAATCCAAATTACTCCCCATATTTTGTGCTTCTAGGTTGGTCAAAAGTTCATTCCACCAATGAGCGGTCATTTCCCTAAAAGAATCCGGATAATGAATTGTCAACTCCAGTTGATCTGTGCGTATATGTCTCTGTCTATAGTTATCAGAACAACTAACGAAAGTAAATAGTGTTGCTGTAAACAAAGTCTTCAGGAAATTACAATTCAATCTCATATCTATCCTACCCAATTGCCTTTTAGAAAACTATTGAACAAATACAATTGTAGAAGTACATTCATTAGTAAGACAGTTATCTGTAACCAGATACTGAACTTAAAACGAAAAAAAACAAGCGACTGAACAACTAAAAACAAGGCAACAAACGAGTAATAGAAAACCGGTGCGTGATTCCATTCGACAACACTTGAAAATGGGAACCCAATAACCAGTAATGTCAAAACTATGAGTAAAAGGAATACGGAAATATTTTTGAAAGAAGGTACACTTTTCCTTATTCGTTTCACTAAAAGGTAATGAAGAAAAGGACTGCAAAATACATAACGGTTCATGCTGAGCAACGAAGTTCTCCCCTCCTCTTCCGGATGAAAAAATAAAACATACACCAGTATCATGGAAATATATCCAAGGCTGATTAGTTCAATGGCGTCTAACTCCGTCTTTTTCTTTTTAACAACAACAGATAGTACCTCTTTCAAAAGAAGAACACCGGAAAACAGTGTGAAGAATAAAGCAAAAGCATCTAGCCAAAGGATTCTGGCACCCCGCCAGGTTGTAAAAGGCAAAGAGGGAATTCCGAATCCATGATTCCAATGTTCTACCTGGGACTTACTATAGGCAAAAAAATCTCCCGTTTGCATACCAATCACCCCAAACCCTATACCAGCCCCAACAAGAACGCATAACAATAAACTAATGTAGCGCCACTTCGCCTTCGTTTTCCACCCTTCCTTTAGCAAAAAAGCCAGCACAATTGCCGGAATCAGAAAGAAGAACATGGGGCGTACAAATGAGGCTCCTATTCCAAACACCAGAAGCCAGAGCACTTTTTTAGTATTCCATGCATAGATAATTCCTGCTCCAAAAATGTAGAACAACGCTTCTGAATAGGGTGCAAAGAAGAAAAAGACGGAAGGTAATGTTATCAGATATAACAGTTCAAAAGCAGATGCCCGCACCTGTTTGATCAGAATAAATACTCCAGAGAAGAAAAGAAGAGCATTGATCACAGAAATCCCCGAAGCTCCCAGACCGGACATTCTCCAGAGTGTTGGAAATCCGGGAAAAAAACCTGCATTGCTCTGTTCTGTTTCCCGGTATACATACCCTCCATCCACAATTGACTGATACCAGGAGGCATCCCATTGAATCAGATTGAAACTCCCGGGAGCTTCTGTAAGTATTCCGGTTGTATACAAGGCAAAATACAAAGTAATCCAAGCTGCTACGAATAGCAGCATCTGAATTACACTATTTGATGCCCCCACTTTTTTCATTTACCAGTGATGCGCTTCTTCATTGAACCATTTCCCCTGTACCCGCAAAGTTTGTTCGATCACATCTCTGACGCAATACCTTCCTCCATTATAAGGAGATTGATAATCCGATATTGCTTTAATTTCTACAGCTGCATCCTGCGGACAGGTCGCTACTCCCGCTCTTTCCATAACCCGGTAATCCGGAATATCATCTCCCATATACAACACTTCATCATCCTGAAAGCCATACTTTTTCTGTAAGTCCTGATACACTTTCAGTTTATCTGATGAGCTTAAACGTACTTCCGTTGCCCCGAGGTTCATCAAGCGTTTTTCAACCTGTACAGAACTTCCTCCGGTAACAATTAAAATCCGATATCCCATTTTTGCAGCATACTGTACCGCATAACCATCGCGGGAATTTAAAACACGAACAATATCATGCTCCATTAGGATTACGTCTCCATTGGTAAATACCCCGTCCACATCAAACATAAACGTGGTAATCTTGTGTAATAACTGTTTATAACTCTTTTTCATACGTCTTTTTTATCGAAGCACTGAATAATTCGTACAACTTCTTTTGTATTCCCTCCAAGCGGGATATATGTTTTGAAAGTACAATATCATCTCCTCTCCTTGCAGGACCGGTTTGTGCATCATACGGAGATATATGGTTCAACTTGGCTGCTGTTTCTTTTATAAGAGGCAATAACAATTGAAAATCAATTCCCTCTTTGCGAGTATATTCTTCCGCGAGATAGTACAGGTGATTCGTGAAATTATTCACAAAAACAGCAGCAAGATGCAATTCTCCTCTGGTATCCGAGTCAGCTGTTTCAACTCTATCAAACAAACTTTCTCCAAACACTCTCAAAAATGAAAGTACCTCATCCGAATTACTTTCCAGCAAAATCGGAACTGTACGCATATTCTGAACCGGCTCACCGGAAAAGGTCTGTAACGGATAAAAAACGCCTATATTTTCTTTTCGTTGAAGATCCTTCAACCCTATACTCCCCGAAGTGTAGGCTACAGTTACCTCAGAAGGTAATTGCTCTATCACCTCATTGATTTGTCGATCTCCCACACAAACAATGATCAGATCAACATCCGAATTATCTTTAATTTCAGAAAAATAACGAAAGGAAAAATCAAAGCCTTTCGGTACTTCCGCTCCGTTCCGTAAAAAAATATGCTGTACCGAGATTCCGGAATTGCGAAAGTAAACCGACAAAGCCCGTCCCACGTTTCCAAAACCAACAATACTCACTTTCTTTTGCATTGTTTTTATCCGCTTGTTTTTACCTCGTAAAGATATATAAACCTACCCGTTCCTCACAGCTATGAAGGATAAACAAGTCCTTTCCTTTATTTTTTACTGCAACTTTGTACATTTGTACGGTATGTCAACAGATGAAAAATACATGCAACGTGCGCTGGGACTGGCTCAACTCGGGGGGGCTTATACCTACCCGAATCCACTTGTCGGTGCTGTAATTGTACATAATGATACAATTATAGGTGAAGGATATCATCAAGTGTGCGGAGAAGCCCACGCTGAAGTAAATGCCGTAAACTCAGTACGGGACAAATCGTTACTTGCCGAAAGTACCATTTATGTAACACTGGAACCCTGTTCCCACTATGGAAAAACACCTCCCTGTGCGGACTTACTGGTTCATCATAACTTCAAACGAGTTGTTATTGCTACTGTTGATCCTTTTGCACAAGTAAACGGAGCTGGTATTTCAAGATTGGAAAATGCAGGCATTGAAGTAGCAACAGGAATTTTAGAAAAAGAAGCCCGGTTACAAAATCGTCGCTTTTTTACTTTTCACCAGAAAAAACGCCCGTATATAGTTCTGAAATGGGCCGAGTCACAGGATGGCTTTATGGACAACGCTGATCCTTCAAGAACCATTAGTTGGATAACCGGACCTGAATCGAAAGTTCTCGTTCATCAGCAACGCTCGGAAGAGGCTTCTATACTGGTAGGCTGGAAAACGATTCAAAACGACAATCCTTCTCTCACTGTGCGTGAAATTAACGGTAAAGATCCACTACGAATCATTATTGATCCACATTTGAAAGCAACTCCGGATTCTGTAATCTATACCGATGGAAAGCCCGTAGTTATTCTAAACGAAGTCAAAGAAGAGAAAGCTGGAACGATCCATTATTACAAAATAGATTCTCTTTCGCCTGCTTCTGTTTGTGAAGCGTTGTATCAACTCGGTCAGCTTTCTGTTTATATCGAAGGAGGAGCCTATACCTTGCAATCTTTTATCGATTCAGGGTTATGGGATGAAACCTATCGGTTTATCGGTCCTGTCAAATTTGGAAAAGGAACGATAGCGCCTGTCATAAAAAAAGCTCCTGACAACATGCAAAAGATTAATGGGGATCGGTTATTCTTTTATAAGAATCCGGAATAACCCGAATTTACTTTTCTGACTTTTTGTTCGCATTCGTAGAAGTCTGGTTATAGATTTTCCCGTACCACTTTGCGATCGTCTTTTCAGCAGGTTTATCCTGTGGCGTGTAATCTGAATTCGCTTTTAACCCGGTGTAATGTACTTTCTCCGGATACCATTTCCATAAAAAACCACCGGCAAACCATAATTCATCCCAAACTGCCTGAAACAAACCTTCGTATCCATTTACCTGAGCCTGTAAATTAACATTTAAGGAATCTGATACCCACTCAATCTCCCATTGTTTCCAAACCGGTTTATCAATACTCCGGTATCCGTATTCAGTGAAAATAATTTGCTTTCGCTTCCGGTAGCTAAAGTCCCTGAGTTGATTCGCAAAATCGATCCAGATTGTTTTTACTTCGTCCACAGATGGTGTGACCGTCTCTGTAACCGGAAAATAAGCATCAACCCCAATGTAGTCCAACTGATCCCAAAACGGAATACGCATGTAATCATCCCAGTTAGCAGCGTACAACAACTTTCCTGAATACACCGAACGGATTTTTCGGATGATACGGATAAAAAACTCCGGACGGTTTTTAACTGCTGATTTCAGTTCGGTAGCAAAGCAAAACATTTCAATTTTATGATCTTCTGCAAACTGTGCCTGTTCCATGATGAACTGCTCGTAGTTCTTCTCCCATATTTTCCAGCCTTCTTCTTCAAAAGTAAGTGTCCCTGCCCAGCCGGAACCTTCAACCCAAAAGTGTGGTTTCAGCATCAGTTTAAAACCATATTTTCTTGCATCCTGAACAACAGATACCATATTTTCAGGAATATCTGCCCACCAATTGCGCTCGGTGCGATAATGAATAACCGGATCGGTCTTACTATCCATGTAGGCAAAAGGAGTCAAAGCGATCCAGTTTGCCTGAATTCGTTTCAAAGCAGGAATACCACTTTCCGGTTGCGGTCCGAACTCAGCTGACGCCAAATTTACGCCTCCTATTTTCTTGTACTGTGCTGATAACGGAAATGAAGTAGTTATCAGAATAACCAGTACGGTAATCCAATTTTTCATTATCCGTAGTAGTGTTTATCAATCAGCTTGCGGATCACCAGCTTATCAATTGGGAAAGTAAATTCCATGCTTTCCAAACGATCTCCGGAAACCCATTCAAAATCAATTATCTCTCCTTCATTCGCGACATGAGGTTCCAACCTTTTCGCTACTTTCTTCACATAGTAGTAAACGGACAGTACCTGATCGTCCGGGTTGAGAGATGAAATCTGGAAATAATCTGTCAGGTAAAACAGTTCATTTACTTCCACTTCCCAATTCAGTTCTTCAACAAATTCCCTTTCGAGTCCTTCTTTCAGACCTTCTCCCCATTCCAGTCCTCCGCCGGGTAATTTTGTCATATTCATGTCCCCCCGGGTTTCATGCGCAACAAGTAATTCTTTTTTGTCGTTAAACACAATTCCGTATACCCGAACGTTGAACTTCTTCATTCCTGCTATTATTTATAGCGTCTTTTTTGCTTTCGGTAGGATTTAAGTTCTCCTTTTCCGTTGGTATATCGACGCTTGGAAAATTCAGGTTTAAATATGTCTTTGGAGTACCCGATTGTGATTTCATGTGTTCCCCCTCCAAATTTGTTATAGGCACCAAAAGAAAATCCGTAATTGTATAAAAAGCGCAGCCCATTGTCAAACAGGTAACCAATTCCTGCCATTACTCCGATATTGGAATTAACACCGGTTGTCAACCACAGCCCGTTATTAACCATGAAATTCAAATCCATAGAAGCATACAACGGTGTATTTGGTGTGAGACTGAAAGCCATCGTAGGATAGAACATAAGCTTTTTGGTCTGCGCTACTTTAACTCCACCAATCAGGTGATAAGTTCCTCTGTCAAGATCTGTAACAATTCCTTTCTCTGCCAATCCGTTATTAAAAAGATTGGGAGCTGAAACTCCGACAAAAAAACGGTCTCCGGCAGCATATATCCCCGCTCCGATTGAGAAGTGATGTACAGATCTGCGTGAGTATAAAATCGGATCATAGGTATCGTTCAGGTATCCTTTGACATTCATTGTCTGATTTCCATAGCCTACTCTGGCTCCAAATGCCAACTGTGCTCTCTTTCCTAAATTCAGTCTATATCCGTAGGATCCGCTGATCTGGAAAGTATTGTTATTGGCAATATTATCATTAACAGCCACTAATCCTACCGTGTGGTGATCTCCGATATTGTATTGTCCCATAGCTGCATGGGTATTCGGAACACCTTTGTAATTCATCCACTGAACACGGGAAGTTACCTGTGCTGAAATCGGAGAACGGTGATTAAAGTATGCCGGGTTAATGGTTTGTGAATTAAAAATATACTGGGAAAAATGCATACCGGTCTGTGCTATTGCACTCCCTCCCAAACATATCATCAGGTATAGTAGACCTCTCTTCATCACTTTCTCTTTATTAGTACACTCCCTCGAATTACTTCGGGGTGGTCTTTAATTTGTAAATGGTAAAAATAACTTCCGTCCGGAAGCTCAGAACTTCCTATTTGCATATCTGCATTAGCAGTCCCGTCCCAATCATTGGCATAATTCTCAGCCTGATAAACAATATCTCCTCTTCGGTTAAAAATAAGCAAACTGTTTTCCGGGTGGTCTTCAATTCCTGCAATTACAAACGTATCATTCAATCCATCTCCATTCGGAGAAATAGCTACCGGTACATTAATAATAAACGGAGCCACTAACTGAAAAGAAGCTGTATCCACGCAACCGTTAAAATCAGTAACCATTACCCAATACTCACCAACTCCCAATCCTGAAACAGAGGAAGTTGTTTCTCCGGTAGACCAAAGCCATACATAAGGAGGTGTTCCTCCTGTTGCTGTCACCGAAGCCGCCCCATCTTCTGCATCCTTTGAAGACACATTATGTCCTCCGGATAAAACAAGAACATTGAGGTCTAAAACAACTCTCGTAGGTTCAGTTACGGTTGTCTCTCTCGAAACGGGACAGTCATTTGCATCTGTTACAATTACACCGTATGATCCAGCCGTAAGACCAGATATAGAGGTTCCCGTTTCACCTGTCGTCCAAAGATATGTGTAAGGAGCTTGTCCACCGGTAACATTGGCTGTCACACTTCCTCCCGCATCTCCGTAACAAAAAGGCTCGGTACTGGAAAGTGTAATCTCAGGAAGCGGTGGTAAAATAATGTCAAAGTAACAGGATTCTACATTTCCTCCTTCATCGGTAACAATAATCTGAATAGTTGTTGTTTGATTAATAACCGTTCCGGGAGCCTGTACCTGATTAATAAATGTCATTCCATCACTTTCCAGGATCACAACTTCTCCTGTGTAATCGCCGATAGCAAAACCACAACCGGGTTCGAAATTTTCATTTTTATCTGTCGGACATGTAACGACCAATGCAGATAATGCCTGATTTGTAAACAATAATGTCATCAGGGTTAGTATCGTAATTCGCAAATGCATAAACGTCTGGTATTATGGGTTTAAAATACGCTGGATATCCGGTCGGAAATAGTTTTCTCCTTTCAGAACTTTTCCGTCTTCTCTGTATATCGGTTTTCCGTCAGCTCCCAGCTTACTCATATTCGAACGCTGAATTTCTTCAAACACTTCAACGATTTTATGTTGTAGTCCATGTTTGAGAATCGTCCCGCACAAAATATATAACTGATCTCCAAGCGCATCCGCTATCTCAACAAGATCTCCTGCTTTTGCAGCTTCCAGATACTCTTCATTTTCTTCCCGCATCAGGTTGTAACGCAGTTCTACCTCTTCCGGATTCAGCCCCGTTGTTGGTTCGTAATTGTTTGCAATGCCAAATGCGTCGTGGAATGTTTCAACTGCCTGTAGTGCCTTTGCTAATGTATATGTATCACTCATATCCGAAAATTTTGTTCAAAATTAGTCAATTTATCAGGGCTACTGTAAAATAACGTGAAGAGGATTACATTATTTTACCATTTATCAGTACGGTATCAATTGTATTCTCACCGAAAGAATATGGGATATATGCCAGTGAGGGAATCTCTTTTGTTATGATCAGATTCGCAACTTTTCCTTCTGAAATTGTTCCGTGTGTTTCTGATAATCCCATGGCGTATGCCGTATTAATCGTCATTGCATTCAATGCTTCTTCCGGAGTAAGACGCAATTTAATACAGGCTAACGACCATAAAAACAGCATATTTCCACTGGGCGTAGTTCCCGGATTAAAGTCTGTAGCCAACGCCAATGGCAAACCGTTATCCAACATCATTCTCGCCTTTCCAAAAGGAATGTTTAAGAAAAAAGAACAACTGGGCAATACGGTCGGCATACAGGAACTTCCTTTCAATACGGCAATATCTTCTTCACTGATTTCCTCCAAATGATCCACGGATAACGCACCGTGCTCAACAGCCGCCTTTACTCCTCCTAAAATAGAAAATTGATTGACGTGAATTTTAGGAATCAATCCGTATGCTTTACCTGCATTCATTACTTCAACCAACTCTTCAACCGAAAAATAACCTCTTTCGCAAAAAGCATCGATATAGTCTGCCAGTCCTTCTTCGTGGATAACGGGTAACATTTCCTCTTTGATCTGTCGCAGGTATTCCGGATGATTTTCTTTCAATTCTTTCGGGTAAGCATGTGCTCCCAAAAATGTTGACTTAATGGTTAACGGGTGATTTTCGCGTAACCGTTTAATGACACGCAACATTTTCAGTTCAGCTTCAGGAGTTAATCCATATCCGGATTTAATTTCGATCGCTCCCGTTCCTGAGTACATTACCTGATCCAACCGATTCCATGCTGATTTGTACAGTTCTTCTTCATCTGTTTCCCCCAGCACACGTGCAGAATTGAGTATTCCTCCTCCTTTTGCAGCAATTTCTTCGTAACTCAGCCCATTGATTTTATCCACAAACTCTTCTTCTCTGCTTTTTGCAAATACAATATGTGTATGACTATCACAGAATGCCGGTAGAATATATTTCCCACTGGCATCAATTACTTCAAGGTTACGCCAGTCATCAATCCCAAGCATATTTTCCATAGGTCCGTAAGAAAGTATTTTCCCGTTTTCTACTGCCAAAAAAGCATTTTCGATTACGGGTAGTTTTTTCATCTCCTTTCCTTTCACTGTCCGGGGTAAGTTTTCCCCCGCCTGTACCAAACCTTTTATATTCTTAATCAATAACCTGGACATTCTTTCGCTTTTTACTGCAAAAATAGGAAATAAAAGAGGTTCTAAGAAAGGGTTTAGCGCTTAAATCCTTTGCTATTATTCGAGTCTACACTTTCCTCTTGTTTTTGAAAAGTAAACCATACCTACATCCCTTCCTTTGATTTATAGATTAATGACTATTTTTGAGCAAATAATCCGATGTATGAAAATTATTAAGAACTATATAAACGGAACCTTTATTGATGCTGAGAATGGTGGTTTTATTGACAATATAGAACCGGCAACCGGTCAGGTTTACGCCAAAATTCCCCAATCCGGATCTGCTGATGTAGAAAAAGCTGTAATCGCGGCAAAGGAAGCGTACACAATTTGGTCCAATATGCCGAAAGAAGATCGTTCATCCATCATGATGAGGGTTGCCCGGGGTATTGAAAACCGCATGGAGGAGTTTGTTCATGCAGAATCCAGAGACAATGGAAAACCGCTAAAACTCGCTGCTCATGTAGATATTCCCAGAGCTGTTTCCAATTTTGAGTTTTTTGCAACAGGAATTCTTCACTTTGCATCGGAATCTCACTATATGGAAGGTGTCGGGGTTAATTATACACTGCGCAAGCCTATCGGGATTGTGGGATGTATTTCTCCGTGGAATCTTCCGCTTTATTTGTTTACCTGGAAAATTGCTCCTGCATTGGCAGCCGGAAACTGTGTTATTGCCAAACCATCAGAAATAACGCCAATGACAGCGTATCTCTTATCTGAGGTTTGTAAGGAAGCCGGTATGCCGGATGGTGTATTAAATATTGTACACGGATACGGACATGAAGTCGGTGATGCGATGGTTCGCCACAAAGACATTAAAGCAATTTCTTTTACTGGCGGAACACAAACCGGAAAAACGATTGCGAGTATCGCGGCCCCCATGTTTAAGAAACTTTCGCTTGAATTAGGTGGGAAAAATCCGAATATCATTTTTGCAGATTGTGATTTTGACGATATGCTTTCGACAACGATGCGTTCTTCGTTTGCGAATCAGGGACAGATTTGTCTGTGTGGTTCCCGTATCTTCGTTGAACGCCCGATTTATGAAAAGTTCAGAAACGCATTTGTCGAGAAGGTGAAAAATGCAAAAGTTTCTTACCCGGAAGACCCGCAAGCTCATATGGGAGCGGTTGTATCCGAAGCACACATGAACAAAGTATTGTCCTATGTTGAATTAGCAAAAGAAGAAGGTGGTACCGTACTTACGGGAGGTGAACGGGTTATTCTTCCTGCACCTTATCAGGATGGGTTCTATCTTGCTCCAACAGTTATTGAAGGACTTTCTTTCGACTGTCGTGTAAATCAGGAAGAAATTTTTGGTCCGGTAGTTACGATCATGCCTTTCGACACGGAAGAAGAAGTTATTGCCATGGCCAACTCTACCGAATATGGACTCAGTGCCACTGTATGGACTTCTAATCTCAAAAGAGCACACCGGATGGCCGATCAGTTACAAAGTGGTATCGTTTGGCTTAATTCATGGCTAGTTCGTGATCTCCGGACACCTTTTGGAGGAATGAAAGCTTCCGGAGTCGGTCGCGAAGGAGGATGGGAAGCTCTTCGCTTTTTCACAGAAGCAAAAAATGTCTTTATCAAACAATAAAAATAGGCATAAGCGCCGGGATATTTCTCCCGGCTTTTTTTATTCTATTTGTCTGCACCCTGGTTCTTTTTTACTTTTAGTAACCGAAACCACCTGTACAGAAGAACAATCCGACACGTAAAAGAGGGTGCTGACAGACAGTTGCCTGGATAAGTGCTT